>JAQGOX010000739.1 GCA_028293365.1 Verrucomicrobiales bacterium
AAAAATGTTTCAGGCAAAGCCCCGATAGCTATCGGGGCACACTTCCTTTTAGATAGTCTCACCAACGACGCGGTCGGTCACGACGGCGCCCATAAAAAAACTGAAAACTCAGAGGGAAAGATAAAAGATGAACAGTGGAAAAATTAGTCCAGACGTCATTCACACCTTGCGGCGCGAATTACAATACGTGCGGCAGGCTTCGCTGTCAGCCACTCGTGAAGGAAATTTCCGCAAAGTGGCCCGACTAACGCTTCAGGCCGCCCACATCAATAAATCGATCATGGATGCTGAAGGCCAGCTTCTGAGCCAATTGTGATTCGTTCTGATTTTGTGTTTAATTGATGGTGCCGAGTCCCATCATCAGAAATAAAACCAAAAACGCCTCCTGCGAGGCGTTTTTTGTTATTCGGAACCCGCTTGAATGAATGAACGATCGACCGGTCGGTAAGAACCCGGACTTATCCAATCTGGAAGCAGTTGCGGCCGAAAACGCCGATCCAAAAGCAATTGCACAGGCATATTCTGCTCCACCCAAACTCCGATTCGAGAAAGCTGCTGCAGCCAGCGCGGGGGCCTATGTTCTGCTTGTCTTCGGGCTCGCCGCCGCCCAATGGTTCATCGATTGGAAATGGAGCGCCTCGAATTACAAAATCGTTGAAAGAGTTCTAAAGTATTTGAGCGGTGCGACCATGGTCGCCGTGGTACTTCTGGCCGCAAAATTGTTGGAGATCTTTGCCATAGGACGGCTGCACGACAATGTCACGCGTTACAATCTCAAGCGCGTCCTGCATTTACTGGTCGCTGTTTCAATTACAGGAATTGTAGTTTCTGTCCTCTTCGCAAACTGGCGTGCGGCTGTCGTTTCGCTTGGTCTGGTTTCACTGATTCTGGGGTTTGCACTGCAAACGCCGATTTCCAGTTTTATCGGATGGGTTTACATTCTGGTGCGACGCCCCTACCGCGTGGGAGATCGAATTAAAATAAATGATCTGAAGGGGGATGTCATTGACGTTAATTATATCGACACCACGCTTTGGGAATTCGGCGGTGATTATTTATCCGGCGATCATCCTAGCGGGCGCGTCATTAAATTCCCAAATTCCACCGTTTTCAACACTGCCGTAATCAATTATTCCTGGCCGCTCTTTCCATATGTGTGGAATGAAATTAAATTTAATGTCGCCTACGAGTCAGACCTGGAGTTTGTCGCGACCCTGATGCAAAGAATTGTCGAGGAAGAAATGGGAGCAAGCATGATGGAAAAGGTGGTCCAATATCGCGACCTGTTGAGTCAAACCCCAGTGGACCATTTATCGGTCCAGGAAAAGCCCACCGTTTCCTTTCGCGTGAGCGAAAATACCTGGCTGGAGGCCATTGTGCGGTACTTGGTTCATCCGCGCGAAGCCGGCGGAGTCAAAAGCAGGCTTGTCAGAAAACTTTTAAAATCTCTCCAAGCCCAGCCCGACCGCGTGCTCTTTCCCAAGAGCAATGCCCGATAGAGCTCCTCTATCAATCCATTTCGATTTCCCCATACTGAATAATTTCGACGTCGGGTATATAGTGTTTCAAGTAAAAATCGCGGGCGGCAGCGGAATCTCGAAAAACAAACGCTTCGCTCTTGCGATCAGTCCAAACGGCTGGGCTCTTGAAAAACTGCCCAGTCTTTTTATTTTGCAAAACTACTTTCATTCGCGTCATGAAGGCTTTTCGGGGAATCTTCAAAGTCGTAGAACCCCGTGTGGCCTTCTCAATCTCACCCCCTTACCCATTAAATCTAAGAGCGGATCGACCGTTCTCAATGCGGGGAAAACCCGAAAGAGTTTTAGAAAAATGCGGAGTCGGACAAAACTGCATGAGGCAAAGCGTCCAGCATCAGAATTCAATCCTGAGCTGTTTGGGGGAGAGCGATCGCTTCGAAGTATCGCCTACAAAGCCTTCGAACCGATATCAGTCCGGTAATGCGCCCCTTCAAAATGCACTCGACGCGCCGCCTCGTAGGCTCTATTCCGTGCCAGGGAAAGCGTTTTCCCCCAGGCCGTAATTCCGAGAACACGACCTCCAGCGGTTCTAAATTTGCCCTCGGCAAAAGCAGTTCCCGCATGGAATATTTTAACGTTAGGAACCTCGGCAGCAGACTCCAGACCCGTTATTGGGAGGTCTTTTTGATAGGCTCCAGGGTAGCCACCTGACGCCATGATCACACAGACCGAAGACGAGTCACTCCATTTCAATTCAATCCGATCCAGTGTTCCGTCAACACTCGCTTCCAGCAGATCGAGCAAATCATTTTCCAACCGAGTGAGATACACCTGTGTTTCCGGGTCGCCGAACCGAGCATTGAATTCAATCACTTTTGGCCCGTCTTGAGTTAACATCACTCCCGGATAAAGGAGCCCGTGAAAATTAATCCCTTCAGCCGCACAACCCTTCAGCCACGGATCGAGAATCAATCTTGAAATCTCCGCCATCTTTTCTGGAGTCAAAAACGGCGTCGGGGAATAAGCCCCCATACCGCCGGTATTCAAACCCTGATCATGGTCGAGCGCTCGCTTATGATCTTGCGACGTGGGAAATAGCAGTGCCGTTTTTCCATCACAGATTGCGTGCAGAGAAATCTCAATTCCTTCAAGCAACTCTTGAATGACAATTTGGCGACCCGCCTCGCCAAACGTTTTTCCCAGGAGAATCTGGTTGATTGCAGCGTCCGCCTCATCGGGACTTCGACATATCAATACTCCTTTGCCCAGTGCGAGACCATCCGCCTTAACTGCACAGCGGCCTCCCAATAAGGCTGCAAACTTTCTTGCCGCTTCGGCATCCTGAAATGTTCCGGCCCGCGCCGTCGGTATTTGGTGGCGCTCCATGAATTGCTGCGCGAAAACTTTGGAGGCCTCGAACAGGGCGGCCCGCTTGTTCGGTCCCCAAATGCGCAAGCCTTCCGCCTGAAAAAAATCGACGACTCCCTCGGCCAACGGGTTATCCGGTCCGACAACCGTCAAATCGATTCGTTGGTCGCGCGCGAATTGAGAGAGTGTCGCAAAATCGTCAACCGCTATACGCGCACACTGGACCAGGGAACCATTCGTCAGCAAGCGCTCCGAACCGATTCCGCCATTCCCGGGAGCACACCATATCGCGTTAATTCGTGTAGACTGCGCGAGTTTCCAAACCAGAGCATGTTCGCGGCCACCCGAGCCTATAACCAGAACCCTCATTGCCAGATGTGCCCTTCGCTAAACGATTTTGACAACACCATTGCCCTTTGTGACCTCACCGATTTGCCACGCGGGAATCCCGGCGGTCACAGCCTGCTTAATGATAGCCGTGCACTTCGAAGCAGCGCAAATCACAGTCATTCCAACACCCATGTTAAATACCTGGTATAGCTCGGCCTCCGCGACCTTTCCGTGCTCGGCTATCCAATGAAAAAGCGGCAACATTTCCCACGTCCCTTTTCGAATTTCGACATTGCACTTCCTGGGAAGGACGCGAGGGATGTTATCGATAAAACCACCCCCTGTAATGTGTGCCAATCCTTTAATCAAAGGATCCTGAGCGGGACGATTCAACTGCTTCAACAGGGTTTGGACGAGCGGACCGTAGCTCACATGAACCCGAAGCATTTCGTCTCCAAGAGTTCCTTTCAGTCCCGGAAGTTTGCTCGAAGTACGAAGCTTATGATCCTCAAAAAAGATTTTCCGCGCCAGTGAATATCCATTCGTATGCAACCCGCTTGAAGCAAGTCCAATCACCGCATCACCAGGCCGAATGAACCGTCCATCAAGCATGCGATCCTTTTCCACAACCCCAACGATTGTTCCGCTGACATCGTATTCGCCGGCCTGGTAAAAACCCGGCATCTGCGCTGTTTCTCCACCAATTAAGGCACATTTATTCTCCGCACATGCCTTTGCAAAACCGGAAATGATCTGCTCAAAAACGTGTGGCTTCAACTTGCCGGTCCCGATGTAATCGAGGAAGAATAAAGGCTCCGCTCCCAGCACTGCGATATCATTGACGCAATGGTTCACGAGATCCTGGCCAATCGTGTCATGGCGATCCATCGCAAAAGCCAGTTTCAACTTCGTTCCGACCCCGTCAACGCTCGAAACGAGCACCGGCCGCTTATATTTTGCCGTATCGAGGGCAAATAATCCGCCAAAGCCTCCCACCTTCCCCAGAACCTCTTTGCGATGCGTCGAAGCCAGCAACTTCGGCAGAGTTGCTTTGACCCGGTTTCCTAAATCGATATCGACACCAGCGCGTGCGTATGCTTTTTGAGCCATGATAAATCGGGGATGATAATTGTCGCCGTCTGCGCTTAAAGCAAGCGCACTTGCGCTTCTTCTTTGGTCAATGCCTCGCCCAGGTTTCCGACCCTCGAGCGCCGTCGTTCCATAATGTGCTTGTCAACCAGCGGATCGTAAGGCACCGGGTAATTGCCATCGTAACAGGCCATGCAAAAGGATTTTTTCGGCAATCGGGTTGCGGCAACCATCCCTTCCTGTGACAAATACCCAAGTGAATCCGCGCTGAGATAGCGCCGGATATCATCAAGTGAATGTTTGGCAGCCATCAACTTGCTGCGATCCGGGAAATCGATCCCATAAACGCAGGGATGCATATGCGGCGGACAGCTTACAAGCACATGAACTTCTTTTGCGCCCGCCTCTTTGAGATTATTCACCCGAGCTTTGCAGGTCGTGCCCCGAACAATCGAGTCATCGACAATGATCACTCGTTTATCGTGCACCAATTCAGAAATCAGATTCAATTTCACCCGCACATTAAAATCGCGAATCAGCTCCGTCGGCTGCAGAAAGCTGCGTCCAACGTAATGATTACGCACAAAGGCCATCTCAAACGGAATCCCGGATTCAAGCGAATATCCGAGCGCCGCGCAATTGCCGCTGTCCGGAACCGGAATTACCAAATCCGCTTCAATCGGATATTCGCGCGCAAGCTGCCGCCCCATATCCACTCGAACTTTGTAAACATTGCGATTCGAAATCGTGCTGTCAGGACGCGCAAAATAGACATATTCAAATATGCAAAACGC
>JAQGOX010000765.1 GCA_028293365.1 Verrucomicrobiales bacterium
CCCACCATGACAGTAACGACGGACGAGAAGAAGCGGGTGGTAATTCCTTCTGGCCGGCCAGGGGATCGGTTTGATGTGCAGATGACTCCGGAAGGCAAAGTTGTATTGACGCGCCTGAAACTGGCGGACAAACCCGATAATGTGCGATTGGTCAAGAAACACGGCTACACCGTTGCTCGTGGAACCCGCCCGATTGCCCAGGAGCAGGTCCGGAAGGCACTGGACGAGTTTCCATGACGCGCGCAATTATCCATGGAATGTTATTGCCTGCGACCCTTCAGCGTGGAGCCGGGAATCCGTGCAATGGTTATGCTGGCATTCATAGCTAATGGAAAAACTTTAAGTTCACCCGATGTGATGGAGAAACTTAAAAATACTATCAACTTCCTCAGGAATGCCCGTCGCCAATCTCCTTTTCGCATCGCATAAGCGACTTTTTACAATTCAAGAACTGCGGCGGTCGATGAGGCAGTTACTTCTCATGGGAGGGTGATGCGATTTGTTCCTAAATTCGTCAGTGCGCGAAAGGAGAACGTCATCTTCCAGGCTGTCGGCCTAGGCAGGGAACGCTATCGCCCGGCGCTTAATGATCTTTCGCAGAAAAGCCCCCATGGTTAGATGTAACGGCATTATGCGAAATCGTGGCTATGGCTGAATTACTTCGACCTGAATTTCCGTGCACCCGGTCAGATCACCGTCATTCGTCAGAAACAACTGACACTCGTTGACAATAGCCGCCTCCAAGTGGAGTGCGTCCGGTGTGCTGAAGTTGTGTCGAGCGGGAAGGTCAGTGGCTTTCTCAAACACGCGCGCGTCAAGTGAAATCAACCCAGTGGGAAGCCCGACAAAGAACTCTTCGTAGTCCTCCAGCAACTCGGCGTTTTCGTCGCGCAACGGCTGCACGCGACATTCCAGTCGTGTAAGCACGCTTATTCTGGGCCGCACGTTGTCGCGAGCGAGAAATGCGCGCACCGCTGGCTCCCACGGAGCCACGTTCTCCACAAGGTAAATAACGGGCGCAGTGTCGAAGTAAGTATCCATCAGTCCCAGCTTTCGCGCTCGCGACGCACTTGCTGGGTGATGGCGTCGGCGGACCGCGGGGTGTGCCCGCGAGCAAGTTGCCGCGCACGAATCAGGCTCAAAACCTGGGACATATTGCCGACGTTCTTTTTTGGGTCAGTCGCCTGGGTCTCGAGCAGGACAAGCAGAGCCCGCCCGGCTGCTGGCAACGGCTCACCCTCGCGAGGAATGACCCGACCATTGCATAATTCGACCTCAAGCGCGGCGTAACTCATGGAAATAGGATAGTCGTCGTCAACGCTTTACTCAAGCTCCCATCTCGGAGCAGGAAAGAGGCTTCCGATCCACGAAATAGCCCCTCCCGAATTAAGGCTTACTTTTTCTCGGCCAATGATGCGACCGGTGGTGCGTAAAAGGATAGCTGGTCACGATTTCGGTGATCAGTGTCTGCATTCGATAGCCATCTTTGGCGATGGTTTCCATTAAATGATCCACCACGATTTGGTCGTATCCTTCAAGCTGGCGGCACAAGGCATTGGCCAGCAGTTGAATGGCGTGACTACATTAGTGAACGACTTCCTGGCATCCATCTGTAGCGCCGCAAAAGCGGGGTCATCCGCAGGCGCCGCCGCGCATAGCGTTGTAAGTGACAACACAAACGCAACCACGGTTATCGCAATCGCCAACCACCAGGAATTCTCCGTCTCTTCATTCGTTTCTCAAGCTTCGCTGAGGGACTATACTCGAATCCCCTTATCTGGTGCTCCACCACAATTGAGGCGAGGTTCATTCCAAAACATTGAGCCGCGCGAGATGGCTCTTGACCAGGTCGCTTTTCGGACATCGTTCCCCGACCCATGGGCGGTCGCGAAATGACCATCCTTTCCTCTTGGCGGCGTTGAATCTAGGGTGCATTATTCTACTCAGCTATGAATGCTCGAGCGTGGATCACCCTCCGTCGCCGCGCCAAAATGCGGGCATTCACTCTGATTGAAGCGCTGGTGGTCATATCTATCCTGGCGATACTGATTGCCCTTCTGCTCCCCACTTTAGCCAGATCGAAGGCCCGGTCCGAGCGAACTCTCTGCGCCTCCAATCTCCGTCAATGGGGCATTGCAAACACTCTGTATGCTGGTGATAACAATAACACGTTCCCTGACAATCGGGACGGCACCGGGCTGAGCTGGTGCGGCCACACCGTTCAAACTTTCTGGACCAATTATCTCGTTCCGCTCGTAAAAACCTCCGATCAGCTCGATAAACGATTTCACGTATTGTTTTGTCCTACCGAAAAGTGGCATCGCGCTGCCAATCTCCTAACCAATACCGGCTACGGCTCCCAACTTTCCGTCGGCTATTCCTATCTCCCTGCCCGCGATCCGGACCAGGCTCTAAATAAAAGCCACGGGTTCAACTATAACGCGGCTGGCCTCCTGGGATGGGTCACCAAAACAAAACTCGGCAGCGAATTTAGCCAGGCTCCCATCGCGATGGATCAGAAACAGGGGACTGGCAAGTTGGGCGCCTCACAAATTGACTGGTTCGGAGTCCTTGGGCTGGGTGCCACCCCGAGCAAATTGATCCCCTATTCCAATCACGTTCAAACTTCCGGCGAACCGGTTGGTGGCAATTTCGTTTTCGAAGACGGCCATGTAAACTGGTTTCGGAATGAGGCCATTGAGCCTGCCGCCACCGCCGACAGTTGGGTGTTTTTTTACAAGATCCCCATCAACTGAACGTTTCGCAGCACGGCCAGGTCGAACTTCTTCATTTTGAGAAACGCTAATACCATCCGCGCGATTTGCTCACTGCTGCCGCTCGGCATTAGAATAAAGACGAGCAAAACTCAGACGCTCCCTTAGTCTCATATCGAGCCGCAACTGTGGAACGATTTCTTGTTTGATCGCCGCCATGGTGCTTTTCCGGGATTGTTCTCGACCGGAGTGACAACTCCACAGGACCGAAGTACAAGCTTCTTGAAATGAGATCCAATACATTCGGTGCGATATCCGGTTTATGGGTATCCACCATTTTGCTGACGGCCTTTTACTTTACAACTTATGCGCAAGCACAAACGCACACGCAAGCTGTGTTTCGCGGATCGCGATGATTCGTCCGGCCAGCGTCCAGCCGCACGAATCGGATCCGGCGGGCACCCATCTCCGAGCAGTAAAGAGGCCTCCAATCCACGAAATAGCGGTCGTCCTCACCTATTAAGAATTATTTTTCCTGGGCTAATGATGCGATCCGGTGGTGTGTAAAAGGATAGCTGGTGACGATTTCGGTGATGAGCGTTTGCATCCGATAGCCGTCTTTGGCGATGGTTTCGATTAAATGATCCACGACGATTTCGTCGTAACCCTCAAGCTGGCGGCACAAGGCGTAGGCCAGCAGTTTCTCCGTTACGTTACGGGCAAGGTCGCTTTTTCGTGAGGCGATGATGGTTTTCAGTTCTTTGGGAGAGCTGAAATGTTTTCCGCCGGGAAGTTCACCCGCGGCATCAATCGCTCCACCCGTATCATCCTGAACGCGCCAACGGCCGATAGCGTCAAAATTTTCCAGACCAAAACCGATGGGATCCAGGACTTTGTGGCAATTGGCGCAAACGGGATCTTTGCGATGCAGTTCCGTGCGTTCGCGCAGCGTCAGATTCGCGACTGTATGCTTGTCCTGTTTGTCCAGGGCTGGAACGTTCGGCGGTGGAGGTGGCACCTCTTCTCCCACCACCTGTTCGAGCACCCACACACCGCGCTTGACCGGACTGGTGCGCTCGGGAAATGAGGTCACTGCGAGTACCCCGGGCATTCCCAGAATGCCCCCTCGATTGGCATCCGTCAGCTTCACCTTGCGCCACTTGGGTCCGGTGACGCGTTTATCCAAGCCGTAAAGCGTGGCCAGGGTCCCGTTGAGGAAGGTGTAATCACTATCCACCAAACTAACGACGCTTCGGTTCTCGCGCACAATGCTTTCAAAAAAGAGTCGAGCCTCGTCATACATTGACGAGCGCATCGCGCCGGTCATCTGGGGGAATTTGGCGGGGTCGAACGTTTTGCTTTCCAGGCTTCCGAGACCGAGCCACTGCGCGCCGAAACCGTCAAACAATGCGCGGGAACGTGGATCTTCCAACAGACGCTTAATCTGCGCCTTCAAAACGGCCGGCTCGTGGAGCGCCCCCCGATCGGCCAGCGCTGACAGTTCGGCATCGGGCATGGTTGCCCACAATAGATATGACAGCCGCGAGGCCAGTTGATAATCATCCAGCGGAACAATCGAGCGCCCCGCTTCAGCCTGCATCGCTGGCGTGATGAAGAGAAACTGGGGGGAGACGAGGACCGCTTTGAGCATCAGGCGCAGGGCATCCGGGTAAGCGAGATTGTTTTCACGCGCGAGATCGAACACCCGCAACAGCACGTCCAGTTCCGCCTCCGAGGGAGGCCGTCGATAGGCATTTCGCGCCAGCGAGCGGGCAATCTTTCTGGCGGCCGCCCGCTCATCAGCCCCCGGAAGGGGCATTTTGCCGAAAAGCTGCTTTTGCGCCTTGGCGGGAGGCCCATTCTTCGGCCCCAGAATCCGATCCAGCGCGTCATTGGCGATTGCGAGATACTGCTCTGACTGGAGCGGTGACAGCGTGTTCAGATACCCTTCCCCGAATACTTCGTCCGGCAGCTCATCGGCCAGCGACCGATCCACGCCGAAGAGGTCATGCAGCGTGTTGCCATACTCCACTTTGGTCAGACGCCGGATCACAAACGGGCCCGGATCCTTCGAGCTGAGAAACTTGATCTGGCCAATCCCAGCCAGAAACTTCTGGCGCTCCTCATCCGTTGGTTGCTTGGGAGCGTCTTCGGGCGGCATCTCGTGGGATTTCACGATGGCCACCGCCTGCTTCCACCGTCTGCTGGACGCAGTTTCGCCGGGCTTCTTGAGCGCGGGCGCGAAGTTGATTCCGCCCTTCTGTTTGTCCTGTCCGTGACAGCGTGTGCAGTAGTTATTGACGAATGGGGTAACGACGTTAGTGAACGACTTCCTCGCATCCACCTGCAGCGCCGCAAAATCCACGTCGTCTGTCGACGCCGCGATGCAACGCAATGTCGGTGACATCGCAAAAGTTACGAGGGCCATCGCCATCACGCTACTGCCAAATAGTCCGCGTCTCGTCATTCGTTTCCCAGCTTCGGTTGAGACTATACGCGAAGGATGAGCCTATGTTCTACCTGAATTGAAACGTGCCCGCAAAAATGCGCGTGATTGCCTCGCATCAGCGGGATTTTCGATTTCGAATCGCAGCCCCTCTCCCTGCCCTTTTCCCCCGATGGGGAGAGGGGGCGGGTCGGTGTGCTTTTTCGGGCCGCCGTCACGCTTCGAAAGATCAGAGCCTCGTCACCTCGTCTGCTACCATTTTGGAATATTTTTGGGAAAGAGCGTGTGTTATCGTGCGCCAGTGTGATTTGATGAGGTTCGAGGTTCCAAATCGCGAGTCAGAGTGCGGGCAATCGGCAATCGAACACGCAGGGTGCGGCGAATCCTAACCTTC
>JAQGOX010000766.1 GCA_028293365.1 Verrucomicrobiales bacterium
GCGAAGATGACCGCATCCTGCGGCCAAAATAATTTTCCAAGAATCGAGAACTTTCGTTCGACGATGTTGAACATAAAGTAGGGATTGCCGTTTATCCGGATGAAAGGACCAGCAAAGAGCAAAGCCAAAAGAAACCAGCTCACGAACGTCCGCCGGCGATACCACCGACCGGCGGGTTTTTTTGGATAGAGCCACTTTCGATTTCCTTCGCGATCCGAGGTTGATAGATGGTCTCGAAAGTTGTTCCAATCCACCGTTTTCACGGGTGAATTACCACCGCAATTCTGATCACTGGCTTTTCTGGAGGAAGTCGCGGTGCTGGCGGGTTCTGAGATCATTCGAATTGACTCGGCTTTTCCGGGACGATCTGATCTTCGCGCGGCTTGGGATTCGGCGGTTCGGTGCCGCGGAGAGTGTAAATGTAGCTCGCGGCCGCTTGAATCTCGTTAGGTTTCAACACACCCCGCCACGTGACCATTCCTTTTTCAGGAACACCGTTGATGATGGTTTTAAGTGTGTCGACGTAGTTCGAGCCATGGATCCAAAAATCGTCGCAGAGGTTCGGTCCCACGAGGCCGCCACCATCCGGTCGATGGCACGGAGCGCACATCTGGACAAAGACCTGCTGCCCTTTTGTAATGATCGCAGTGTCTTTGGAAGGTTCCAGGGAGGCGATCGAAGATTCGAATTTCGCCAGGGCTGCATGTTTGATCTCATCACCCTTTTTCGAATCTTTTATGTATTCCGTCGCTTGAAGGTCGCCCACTCTGAAAACATGATAATAACCCATGTAGGCGAAGCCGAATATAATGCTGATGTAAAAGAGCCAAACCCACCAGCGCGGCAGGAGATTATCCAATTCCATAATCCCATCCGCCTCATGATCGATCAACAATGGATCATCATGTTCCGGAGGAAGCTTGGAATCGTTATTCACGGGATGCCTCCGTCGTTGCGATGGTATTTCCGTCATTTAAGGGAAGCGATCCCATTTGATCGCAATGTGTTTTCCGTTGAGCGAATGCCCAGATCATGGCTGTCGTGAATACAGTAAAGAAGATGCAGATGGAGATAATGCCGAATCCGGCAATGCCTCCGACGCTTCGAATAACGTTCTGTATCATGTTAGTTCCTTTCTGCTCTCGGTAACGTTGCCGCTTGTGCGACTCTGTTGGTAGATGAGGCTTCCGTCGGGCCGGGTGCGGCCTTGATATCGGTGCCAAGACGTTGCAAATACGCGATTAGAGCGATGATCTCCTTGTCAGGATTCGCCGTGACGGATCCTTGTTTTAAGTTGAGGACGACTTGGGCGGCTTGAACTTTTGCATCGGCGATCGCTCGCTGCTCGTAACCGTGGGGATAGGGCACGCCCACTTTGCGCAATGCCGAAATGCGAGGTGGAATGGCGTTTGTATCCAAATTCTGCGTGAGCAACCAAAGGTAACGCGGCATGATCGAGCCCGGCGAAACGGAGCGCGGGTCATCCATGTGGTTGTAATGCCAGGCATCTGGATACTTTCCGCCTTCGCGATGTAAATCGGGTCCAGTCCGTTTCGACCCCCAGAGAAAAGGATGGTCGTAAACAAATTCGCCAGCTTTAGAATATTCACCGTAACGTTCGGTCTCGGATCGAAATGGACGAATCATTTGCGAGTGGCATCCGACACAGCCTTCACGGATGTAAATGTCACGGCCCATCATTTCGAGCGGTGTGTAAGGTTTTACCGAGGTGATCGTCGGCACGTTCTCTTTGATAAGATACATCGGAATGATTTCCACGGCTCCGCCGATGAGCACAGCGATCAGAGCCAGCGTCGTGAGCAGGACCGGTTTCGATTCGAGCCAGCGATGCTTCCATGGATCCGCCGGGGTTTGGATCACCTGGTTGCGGAAGGGACCGGCCTGAGCTTCCGTTTCTGGAACGAATACACCGCTTTTTGCAGTCTTCCATAAATTAAAGGCCATCATGAAGGCACCGACGATGTAAAGAGAGCCGCCGAGCGCTCGCAAACGATACATTGGAATAATCTGGAGCACCGTCTCGAGGAAGTTCGGCCATTGCATGAATCCTTCCGGCGTAAACTGCTTCCACATCAGCCCTTGTGTAATGCCGCTCCAATACATCGGGACCACGTAGAACATCATTCCCAGAAGGGCGACCCAGAAATGCCAGTTTGCCAGGCGCGTGCTCCAAAGTTTCGTGTTGTAGAGGCGGGGAAACAGCCAATAGAGAACGCTGAATGTAAGGAATCCATTCCAACCGAGCGCGCCCGTATGCACATGGGCGATGGTCCAGTCGGTGTAATGCGAAAGCGAGTTGACGCTTTTGATCGCCAGCATTGGACCTTCCAATGTTGCCATTCCGTAGGCGGTCAAGGCGACCACCATAAATTTAAGCATTGGCTCTGTGCGAAGTTTGTCCCACGCACCGCGAAGCGTTAAGAGCCCATTGAGCATTCCGCCCCAGCTCGGTGCGATCAGCATCAGCGAAAAAACCATGCCGAGTGATTGCGCCCAATCTGGCAGGGCAGTGTAGAGCAGATGATGTGGACCCGCCCAAATGTAGATGAAGATCAAAGCCCAAAAGTGAATGATTGAAAGCCGATAAGAAAAGACCGGCCGATTGGCCGCCTTGGGCAGAAAGTAATACATCAACCCCAGGTAGGGGGTGGTCAAAAAGAATGCGACTGCGTTGTGCCCATACCACCATTGCACGAGGGCGTCCTGCACTCCTGCATAGATCGGATAGCTTTTGAACCATCCTGCCGGCACTTCAAGCGAATTAACGACGTGCAGAACCGCGACCGTCAATGCCGTGGCGATATAGAACCAAATGGCGACATACAGGTGTTTCTCGCGGCGTTTTAGAATGGTTCCGATCAGATTGGTGGTGAAAGCCAGCCAGATTATCGTGATCGCGATATCGATGGGCCATTCCAGCTCCGCGTATTCTTTGCTGGTGGTCAGGCCAAGGGGCAGGGTGATCGCTGCGGCAACGATGATGGCATTCCAACCCCAGAAATTCACCCAGCTCAACTTGTCGCTAAACATCCTCGCTTTGCAGAGTCGCTGCAGAGAATAGTAAATCCCCATGAACATTCCGTTTCCAACGAACGCAAAAATCACCGCATTTGTGTGCAACGGTCTGAGTCGTCCGAACGAGACGAATTGGAGGTTCAGGTTTGCTGCGGGGAAGAATAATTGGATCGCGGCCAGCAGACCAGCGCTCATTCCCACCAGTCCCCAAACGACGGTTGCAATGGCGAATGCGCGTACGACAGTATTGTCGTATTTGAAAGTTTCCATCAGTGGCCGGCGCAAGGGTGCCGCTGGAAAAATTTGAGGAGTTGCTGCGTTCATTTTTCAGGTTCGATTGTCTGATTCAATTCACTTTTTTCTTCTCGTCTCGTTGTATGTTCGTCGGTCAATAGCCGCATCGACGGCGTGCATGTGTCCTCGTACTGACCGGATCGGACTGCCCATATGAAGGCTCCGAGAAAAAGTGCCGCCAGCACGATGCTGAGTGGAATTAATAGCAGGATGACACTCACCGCTTTACCTCTTTTGCGTTGTACTGCTCTTTTTTTGCTTCGAAGCTGAGCTGGCGTCCAAGCCAGGTGGTCGCGCCGCAAGCAAAGGCCACCACCGTCACTGAACTTAGGGGCATCAGAATGGCGCAGACGATCGGGGACAACCGGCCACTCGCCGCGATCCCAATTCCCAGAACGTTGTAGAGTCCGGAGATAAAAAACGCCCAACGCACCACGCTCATCGATCGCTTCGAGAACTTCAGGGCGTCTCCCAGAACGGGAAGCATGGAAGCGGCCATGATGACGTCGCTTGCGGGTGAAAAAGCGCTGATGTTCTCGACGACCGCCACTCCGACATCACTCTGTTTGAGAGCGCCCGCGTCGTTGAGTCCATCCCCAACCATCATCGCAATTTTGCCCTGCCTTTGAAGCCCTTGAATAAATGAAAGTTTTTCCAGGGGACTTTGGTTGAAGCGAAGGAGTGTCTGCGGGCCGAAAAGCGCCTGGAAGCGATCTCTGTCCAACTCGTTATCTCCACTTAAAAGCGTAAGCGAGTGTTCGCCCGAAAGTTGTTTGAGGAGGCGATCTACTGCCGGCCTTATGGAGCTTGCCACCACAAAATGTCCGCGATACCGCCCGTCGATGGAAATATGAACGATGCTCCCTTTATCTATGATGGAGTTGGCGCTCACTGCCGTCGACCGGGCCGATTCCGTAATGATCCCGGGAATGTTTCTGACTTCCAGCCAGCTTTGGGAACCCATGCATATCTCGTGGCCTCCCACGTTCCCGTCCATTCCAGCTCCCGGCGTCTCGCGAAAGGACCTTACAGTTTCCGGGGACTGAATTTTTGGAAAGACTTCTCCGAGACGCGCTGCGAGCGGGTGGATCGACTGTCTGGTCATTGAGTAAATCCAGCGGGATTCATTTTCGCTTAGGGTGTCCCCTCTCCAAACCACGGAGCCAGCTCCGGCAGCGGTGAGTGTGCCAGTTTTGTCGAATACTACCGAATCCACCTTCGCCAGGGTTTCAATGATGTATGGGTTTTTCAGAAATATATTTCTGCGCGCGAGCACGCGTTGGGCAGATCCCAGGGCAAAAGGAGCCGCCAATGCCAATGCGCATGGGCACGCTACGATAAGCACCGAAATGAAAACTTTGAGGGAAACGGCTGGATCGATGAAGAACCAAACCACCGCCGCTCCCACCGCAATGGCCATGACTAATTTTGTGAACCTGTAACTGTACCGGTTTGTGACGGCGTTGAGTGTTTCGGTCCGGTCTTTGCGAAAAGCGTCCTGGTTCCAAAGCGAGGTTAAATAGCTCTGCGAGACCGGCTTCACTGTTTCGACCGTGATCGCGCTTCCGATCTGCTTGCCTCCGGCGTAAAGATAATCGGCTCTCTTTTTTGAGACCGGTTCCGACTCGCCGGTGACGAAGCTGTAGTCAATCAGGGCCGGACCATCGATCAGGCGTGCATCGGAGGGGATCAGTTCTCCGCTGCGAATAATGAGGAGATCGCCGACGGCGATTCCCGATAAGGCAACTCGTTCCTCGCGTGATCCCGATTGACGAGTTACTGCGAGGGGAAAGAATGATTTGTAATCCCGATCAAACGCAAGCCGGTCGAATGTTTTTTGCTGGAAGAGTTTGCCGCAAAGCAGAAAGAATAATAGACCAGCAAATGAGTCGAAATAGCCTTCGCCACGACCGCTGAGCACTTCAAAGCAACTTTGGCCGAACAACGCGCCGATTCCGGCGACGATTGGGACATCGATGCTCAGAAGATGCTGACGTAAATTCAACCAGGCCGACCGCCAGAAATCCGCGGCGCTGTAGAGTAGCACCGGAATAGAAAGTAGCAGGCTGATGTATCCGACCAGCTTTCGAAATGCCGGACCGCTAAAAGCATCCAGGCCGAGGTACCCGGCAATGCTGAAAAACATCGTGTTTCCAAACACAAAACCGGCGATGCCTAATTGCATCCAAAGCCGTCGCGACAAGTTCGATTTCGGTTTTATCTGGAGATCGGAGAATTTCAGTTCCGGCTCGTATCCGAGTGAGGTGAGCAGAGCGGCGACTTCACTGAGTTTAACGCGTTCCGGCTCGAATGATACCGCGGCTTCCTTCCTCGGAAAGTTCACCTGGGATTGTCCGATCCCTGGTTTAAAGCGAAAGAGATTCTCGAGCAGCCAGACGCACGCGATACAATGAATGGTGGGAATCCGGAAGGTGACTCGAGTCAAAGATCCGTCGCTGTAATCGACCAGCTTCTCCTGGATGACGGCCTCGTCGAGGTAGTTAAACTGATCATGACTCGCATCTGAATTGACGCGAACACCGGCGGTATCGTTGAGAGTGTAAAAATCGCTGAGCCCATGTTCAGTGAGCAGCTCAAATACAGTAAGGCAACCGCGACAACAGAAGTTTCTTCCGCCGAGCCTCAAGGACTCAATGCGGCACGACGCGCCGCAATGATAGCAGTTCGTATCAGCTAATTGCGCGCTTTCCGTGGGAAGGGGACCGCCGGGCGTTCGATCAACTGATGTTGATCGAACGTCTGTTTCAATGGACTGCGTTTGCATTCGCACAGAGTCGAAACAGAATCGGTGGTAGGACGGCCTGAAGATTAACCGGCAAAACCGAAGCGAAATTTCTGTGCAGGGCTGGAGTCGCTTGTCGCACCTTTCGAACCCAGCGATGAAAAATCTCGCGCGATAGATCGTGCGATTCCTCCGCTCCTACTGATTCCGTTACGGTTTCCGTTACTGGCAGCCAAGCTGCACTGATTTGTTTTTCTTTGCCGCGAACGTCGGTGGAGCGGAGAGCCGAACTGAGCTGCACCACTAATCGATTCCCTTCTTCATCGAAGTTAGCCTCGGCCGCGGCACAAACCTCGAATTTTCCCTCCGGCATTTCGACGGTGCCAAGAACTTCGGTTGTATCAATTACGCGTTTCATCCGCGTTAAATGTGGAGGCAGTTCTTTCCCGGGGCTCACCGTCTTTTGCGCAACTCGACGTCAAAATTGGCCTGTATGAAGGAAAGTGAATGCGGTTGGCGAAAACCAGAAACAGGGGTGGCGACGAACGTAATTGAACTGTTGAAATCGCAAAACACATTGTCAGCCTGGGCGCGATTTCGGAGCAGCATGGACCGGCAATGCGCGCCCGCTCAAAGGGTCGGCAGAAAAAAAGCGGGATTTGGGGGGCAGCGTTCTGCAGTCAGAATTCAGGCAAGCTCAGGCTACGAAATCGCGTTCTTTTTCGCGAACCACTAAAACGGGACAACCGGCGTGACGGACGATTTGCTCGGCCGTACTTCCCAATAATACGTGTGCCAGTCCGGTTCTTCCATGTGTAGAAACAACGATCAAGTCCGCACCCGATTCTTTGGCAAGTCTGATGATCTCGACCCAGGGTTTGCCGATTCGTATTTCAGAACTGCACGGCGCGATGAGTTTTGATTGAGTCACGATTCTCCGCAGCAATTTTTTAGCGGCTTGGTATGCAGCGGATTCAATCGATGCGACATCGATCATGAGCATCTCGGGGGTTGGTGTGTACGGTTCTACGATGTGAACAAACACAACCTCCGCTTTCGATCCTGCGGCAAACGCCAGCGCATAACGGACCGTCTTTTCGGAACAGTCCGAAAAGTCCACCGGCACAAGCACCTTTTTCAAGGAGATCTTTGATTCCGAAGCCGTTCCCGGCAAAGCTTGCTCCTCTGGGGCCAGCTCAAGAGCCACTCCTCCCGTTTTCTTGATTTTCTTTATTTTCATAGAGTATTTCCTCCCAGGTTTGCTTTTCGTTTTCTTCGTTTGAAGCTTGCTCGCATTGGTTTTCAATTGCTTGCTCTTTTTTGTCGATTGCAAAGACAATTTTGCCTGAGGCTGCCCTTTCACGGAATGTGTAATTGCAAAAAGCCTAATACTTGCGGCCGCAAATCGCTGCCTGTGGCTAGAAGTGGACTCAATTTGAGGGCAATTCGCTCTGATCCCCGATTTGCCTATTTCCCCCCGCGTCCTTTCAGGCTAACCCCCCATAGCGCTTACGGTTGGCTGAGCTAATTTAAAGCACGTGATGGGTTTACGTTGGTTTTTTCCCGACACGCATGGGCGGCTCAGGACTAGGGCCGCCCATTCCCGTTCTGACTCCGCTCGTCTCGTAATTCTTTTTCCCACTCTATTCTGAGATCCCTGGGTTTGAATCGTTATCGAGGGTAGTTGCCCTTCGCTGAACGGCGAATGAAACCGCATTTCACCCTGTAGAAATTATTTGGCGAGGGCGGCCAGCAATTTTTCGTGAATGCCGCCAAAACCGCCATTGCTGAAAACGCAAATAACATCGCCCTCTATGGCCGAAACAGTAACGTGCTCGACTATGGAGTCCACATTGGAGAGATAAGCCGCCTGGATCTTTCCGGCGCGAAGTGTGGCGATCAATTGCTCGGGGTTGAGGCGTTCAGAGGGATGGAGTTGCTCGAGTCGTGCGATTTCCGAAATGAGAACAGAATCGGCGAGTCCAAGTGCTTCGGCGAGTTCGTTCTGAAAGACATTCCGCCGCGTGGTGTTGGACCGAGGTTCGAAAATAGCACAGAGATTTCGTCCTGGAAACTTGACGCGCAAGGCGCGCAACGTTTCGCGAATCGCGGTTGGGTGATGACCAAAATCATCGACTACTGTAACGCCGCCGCGTGTGCCACGAACCTCCATCCGTCGGCGAATTCCGGTGAATGTTTCAAACCCGGATTGGATTTGATCCAGCGATAAACCGCAGTGCCTGGCACAAGCTGCAACGGCCAGGGCGTTTCGTAGATTCAATTCTCCGGTGAGCGGAATCCGAAGCTTTCGGCCGAAAATTTCGAACTCTGAGGAATCGTTGCCGTATTTTTGGCTTAGCGCCTGGATATCATTATTATCTCCCAGTCCAAAACGTGAAATTGGACAGTGCTTAACGGCGAGCAGCGGGGCGAGATTTGCATCATCTCCGTTTGCGAGAAGGAGTCCGTTGCGCGGAATGATATTGATCAGGCGCCTGAACGAGGTTTGAACGGAAGCAAGATTTTCAAAAATATCCGCGTGATCAAACTCGAGGTTATTGATGATCACCACTTCCGGAAGGTAATGAATAAATTTGCTCCGTTTGTCGAAAAAGGCGGTGTCGTACTCGTCGCCCTCGATGACGAACCATTTGGAATCGCGGAACCGGGCTCCCTGTCCCAAATTATTGGGGATGCCACCGATCAAATAACTGGGTTCAAGGCCATTGTGTTCAAATACCCAGGCGAGGAGCGATGTCGTGGTTGTTTTGCCATGGGTGCCGCTCACAACCAGCGAATGTTTGCCGCGGATAAAATATTCTTTGAGCAGTTCCGGGAGCGAACAATAGCGAAGTTTTCGTTCCAGGGCAGCTTCGGCTTCCGGGTTACCCCGGGAGATCGCATTGCCGATTACGACGAGATCGGGCTTGTGGTCCAGGTTTGACTCTGCGTAACCGCTCATGACCGTAACCTGCCGCTGTTCCAGAAATGTGGACATGGGCGGGTAAACGTTTTGGTCAGACCCGGTTACTTCGAAGCCGCGTTCCTTGAGGGCGACTGCGCAGGAAGCCATTGCGGTGCCGCAGATCCCCACAAAGTGGACGGAGCGAATGGAAGGAATCATGAGGCGGAGTTATCCTTTGATTTTGCGTGCGAGGATCTCGCCAACCAAATTTGGGTTTGCCTTGCCTTTGCTGAGCTTCATGACTTGCCCCTTCAAAAAGTTCAGCGCCGCTTCTTTCCCGGCACGGAAGTCGTCGGCGCTTTTCGGGTTTGCCGCAATTGCCTCATCGCAGAACTTTTCAATTGCGCCGGTATCGCTCACCTGGGCAAGTCCCATTTTCTGTACGATGTCGTTCGGGGTTTCACCTGAAGTGAACATTTCCGCAAAAACTTCCTGGGCGATCTTGGTGCTGATTTTGCCGCTATCAACAAGTCCGATCAGTTCGAGGATTCCTGAGGGCTGAATTTTAACTTCTGAGAGAGTGATTTGTGATTCAGTAATTTTGGCGCGAAGATTGTTAATGACCCAGTTTGCGACTGCTTTCGGATTCTTCGTTTGCCTGGCGATCTGCTCGAAATAATCCCCAAGGGGGACATCATTTACGAAGGTTTCAGCATCCGGAGCTGGAAGCTGATAATCAGTTATGAACCGGCGTTTGCGCGCCAGCGGCAGTTCGACGACCCGGGACTGAACCGCTGCAATCCATTCATCGGTGGGGACGAACGGCATCAAGTCTGGCTCCGGGAAGTAACGATAATCGTGCGCCTGCTCTTTGCTGCGCATGCTTTCGGTGATGCAGCCCACGTCGTCCCAGCGCCGGGTTTCCTGGCGCAATTTGTTTCCGCGAGTTACCTCGGAGATTTGTCGGGGAATTTCGTGCTCCAGGGCGCGCCGCACGCCGCTGAAGCTGTTCATGTTTTTGATTTCGATTTTGGCGCCCAGTTCTGTTTGGCCCTTCGGTCGAACGCTGACGTTTACATCGCATCGCACCATCCCTTTTTCCATGTCACAGTCGCTGACACCGCCGTACATCAAAATGTCTTTGAGGGCGTTGAGATAGGCATACGCCATATCCGCGCCAGTGATATCTGGTTCCGAAACAATTTCGAGCAACGGCACGCCGGCCCTATTAAAATCGACACCGCTATTCCGATCGAAGTGGAAGTTCTTACCCACATCTTCTTCAAGATGCGCGCGCGTAATCCGTACGCGTGAAATACCGCCGTTGAATTCAAAATCGACAAAGCCATTCATTGTCGAAGGTTTATCATACTGTGTGATTTGATAGTTTTTCGGCGCGTCCGGATAAAAATAGTTTTTACGATCGA
>JAQGOX010000784.1 GCA_028293365.1 Verrucomicrobiales bacterium
CAATAGACACCCTGCCCCTTCGCCTTGGCCTTGCTCATGGCCGGCAGGAGCATGCTCGCAAGAATGGCAATGATGGCGATGACGACCAGTAACTCGATAAGCGTAAACCCGGCCCTGTCCGGGGATGGGTTGATCGACCGCTTCGATGACAGACCTAATAGCAACATAAAAAAACCTTTCAGTTGTGTGGCTGAACACGTCGGGAATGGAACCGATATACCAACAGGACAGCCAATAAGCAAGAATGTGTTTTCGGAACACCAGCGCGAAATAAGCCTCCGTCGGGCAAACTCGATTACGCGGTCGATTCAGATTCAGCGAGATTTTGCTTAACACCTTTGAATGTCTCGGTAACATCCGCCCCAATGTTTTCGCATGTTGTTATTTTTTGGACCGATCCGCAGAATCCTAAAGCAGCGGACGAGTTGATCGCCGGAGTGGAAAAATATCTGCGCCCAATTCCCGGAGTTCTCCATTTCCACGTCGGTAAAATGGCCACTAGTGCTCGTCCGGTCGTGGACCAAAGCTACCAGGTGGCACTGAACCTGGTGTTCCCTTCGAAGAAGGCGCAGGATGACTATCAAGTCCACCCGCTGCACATCGACTTTGTGGAAAAAGTCTTCAAACAGGCCTGCAAACGCGTCGTGATTTACGATTTCGAATAAATTCGGAAAAAGACCGCTTGCAATTCGGGCGGCATCCATTAGCATTTTCCTGCTTCCACGGAAGCGAGCGTAGCTCAGTCTGGTAGAGCATCACCTTGCCAAGGTGAACGTCGAGGGTTCGAATCCCTTCGCTCGCTCCAATTTCCCCATGTCCGAAGTCACTGTATACGCGTTGCGCTTTGATTGCGGATCGATCTACGTCGGCATGACCGATAACCTGACTCGCCGCCTTGAAGAGCACCGCCGCAGGCAAAGTCCATCGACAAAGAAACTGAAAGGCGAATTCAAGGTCCTGTATCAAAAAACGTTCGACTCGCATGCGATGGGTCGAAGTCACGAAAAGTATCTCAAGTCCGGGTAAGGTCGTCAGTTTCTCGGAACCATCACCACGTGAAACGTGGTAAACCTTGCCAAGGCTAGGGACGTTTCACGTCCTGAACGCTTGGGACGTTCCACGTCCTCGAGGGTTCGAATCCCTTCGCTCGCTCCAATTTTTCCATGGCTGGAGTCACAGTCTTCCGAAGACCTCGCCAAATCCGACTGGCGGAACTTCGGAATCCCACTTCTGCGAACCGCCACTTCACTCTCAGCAACTGCTCCCGTCCTCCTGGCAAAACAGCGATTTTCCCGCGTGGTTCTGCTGCCTTAGTAGTCCCACGCTGGGTCCCTGCCCGGCAGATCCCTTCGAAAAGGGAGAAAAGTGGTAGTTTTGCCCAGCCAAATTGGGCGCAAACTTTCTTGAATCTTCCTTGTTCTTCAGGATGATCAGATGGTCTAATCTTATTATTAACACCAGCAAGTGCTCATACCAGGAGTTCCCGAATGGATTCGCAACGAAGACCTAGATGGTTACCGATGATCTTCCTGCTGTGGGGGTGTGTTTCCAGCATGCACGGTATCGATCCAGTCCTCGTTGGTCGATGGCCAGGCTACAATCGCGATTTGATTTTCGACGTCTCTGCGAGCGGGAACCGAGCGTATCTGGCCGCGGGACATGGCGGACTGATTATCATGGATGTGAGCCAGCCGGGACATCGCTTTCGGCTGGGCACATACTTGACCGGAGGAATCGCGAACCGGATCGCTTTGAAAGACAATCTGGCTTTTGTTCTGGATACTGGAAGCGGCCTGGAAATTATCGACGTGAGCGATCCGAGGAATCCCGTACGAATCGGTGTTTCCGCCATTCAGCGTCCGGCTGGAGTCGCCGTCGCCGGAAAAGTTGCGGCGGTCGCCGCTTACGAGGATGGCTTAATCCTTATCGATATTGAGGATCCAACGCGACCGAAACTCCTTGGCAGCGTGACCATGACCAACGCGACTGGCCCTGCGGCTCGCGCGTACCACGTGAAACTCTCGGGAAATGTCGCTTTCGTTGCTTGCGAAGCTAACGGGCTGCGCGTTGTTGACATAACCGATGTGAAGAATCCCAGGATGCTTGCGAGTGCCCCAGCTTTAACTGGCTCTCAAATCACATTGGCAGGGGGGAAAGCCTTTCTCGCGGGATACTCTGGTGCAAGTTCGGGACTAAACATCGTTGACGTGAGCGACCCAGCAAACCCACGCAAAATTGCGCAATTCAAAGTGCCCGGCGGCAGTACCTGCGTCGCGATCTCTGGAACACTCGCATTTCTCGCAGATGCTCCGGCTGGCATAGCGATCCTCGATATTAGCGATCCGGCACGTCCCAGGCGTCTCGGCGGAGACATTCCCACGGGGACACTTTATAGCATCAGTGTCGAACAACATACTGTTTACGCCTGTGGGAGCGATGGATTTCACGCCTGGGATATTAGCGACCCCACCACTCCGGTGTTTTTGGGTGGCGATGACACGCAAAACGGAAGCACCTACAACGTGGCGGTTGATGGCAACTTCGCGTATCTCGCCGATTTCTATGGCGGTTTTCCAATCCTGGACCTGAGCGATCCAGCGAAACCAGTGCGCGTCGCGGCGATGGATTTTCCGGGGTTTGAATTCGACGTAAAAGTAGCAAATAAACTCGCGTTTCTCGCGACCGGAAACTCAGGGCTGCAAATTGTGGATATCCATGATCCAGCAAACCCGAAAAAGCTGAGTGACTATGATGTTGGAGACAAAGCAATTGCAGTAGCCATTCGTGATAATCTTGTCTTCGTGGGAACATTTAGTGGAGTTCACATTCTCGATGTGAGCAACCCATCGGCGCCAATTCTCCGCGCTAAAATCCAAACATCCGAATATGCCGCCTCCTTAACGGTTAACGAAAATCTCCTTCTTGTTGCTGGTGACGTGCCGGGGTTGCGCATCATAGATATCCGAAATCCGTCGGCACCCGTCCTGCTCGGAATCTATCCTCTTTTGTCGTCAGTCGAGGTCGCCCTCCGGGGAAAATATGCCTATGTTATCGATGCAGCATCCGGACTCCATGTAGTTGACCTCAGCGACCCAGCCAATCCGGTTAGTGTGGGAAAATATTCATTCACCAGGAACTTTAGCAGATCGCAGGGCGGTCTGTTTGCGAGTGGTGCGATAGCATTGAGCGAAAATCTCTTGTTCACCTCTGACGACAGCGGCCAACTACTAATTCTAGACATTCACGATCCCTCACGACCATTTAAAGTTGGCCAATACGACACAGGTGGTTTCGTCTACGGGGTCACCGCTATAGGAAACCGTCTCTTTATAGGGAACTCTTACGGAGGTTTGGCAATACTTGATATAAGCGACCTGGCGACGCCGACTCTCGGCGTTGGTGATACTGGAGCATCTCCTTCCCTCCAACTGTCCGGCTACCCTGGAAAGAATTACGAAATCCAAGCTGCGGACGATCTCTTTTCCTCGAATACATGGTCTCCAATCGGAATCTTCACTCTGACTAACAGTCCACAGGTGATGCATGAGTTCAGTTTTCCCAGCGCTCCACGACAATTTTATCGGGCGCGGCTTATCAATTAAAGTCCCGCAGCAGGGCGCCAGCAGGGTGAGGGTCGAACTCGAACCGAAGAATGAAACCTCGCGATCCAAGGCTTACGAATAATCAATCCACGGTCAAAAAAATGGTTCCGGACTCGTCGCTTCTAACTTGCTTCTACACAGGCTCAAAAAATTGAGGCCATTTGAGTTGGCAACGACAATTATTCTTCCGGAACCCGGAGAATAATTGTCGTTGCCAGGCAAATCAAAGGAAGAAAGTCGTTGTCTTTTCGATCTCCTTTGTTGGATTATTTCGCTTGGCCGAAAGAATGCCCGGCCTAAGTTAGAGCCATCAAAAAGTCATGCGAGACTTGGACCAAATCAAGACCATCGTTGTCGTGATGATGGAAAACCGGTCATTTGACCACATGTTGGGGTATCGAAGCATGCTGCCGATTGGCGCGGATGTCGATGGCCAACGAGCTGATCCTGCCTGGAGGCGCACCTGCCTTAACATGGACATCGGCGGTGAAGAGACCGAGCCGTTTTTGAATTCAAACCCGTACTCTCTTCCACCGAATTTCGATCCACCTCACCAACGTAAGGACGTCGCCGCACACCTTGGAGTTAAGAATAACGGTGTTTACCCCATGAATGGGTTCATCAAGGCGATTCCGAGCGACGTATCACCGGATCCTGCCGTACGGCGTCTCGTGATGAGCTACTATGGGGCGAAAGAAGCGCCAATTAAT
>JAQGOX010000843.1 GCA_028293365.1 Verrucomicrobiales bacterium
CTTCGGCTCTGCCCCAATCCTGATCGACCGGCTTCAGGCTCTGGGCTCGAAGACAACCAATATCTACGATCCGAAGCTGATCTGGACCACTGATTACAATGGCAAGAAAGTGCTTACGGCCGTCCACCGCAACCCCAGCGGTGCACCTGAGGGAGGAAACTTTACGTTCGAGGATGGACACGTGGATTGGTACCCGGGCCGCCGGGTTTCGCTGGGCTCAGATTACGGCGGATGGCAGATCTTTTTCAAAATACCAATCGCCAATTGAGTTTTTAACCCAAGAGTAATTTCGCCGGGCGCGCAAAATTACCCCTGGCTTTGTTTCGGAACCTCTTTGGGTTTCACCGGCTTTATCAATCGTCATTGATAAACTCCGAATGTCTCCAATGGTCCGTCCATGATAAAGTCGGTCGCGCGTACCGGCAGCCGCGGGTCACGTTACCTACATTGGAGGTGGCTATGGAAACTCGTCGGGCAAATTGTTTGAGAGGCAAAATAATTCCTCGCTGGAAACCGCTTCCAAGGATCAACAGCCCAAACTCGAAGTGGCGGATTTCTACTTCGGCGGCCATTAATAGGTGAATGACCGTGATTGAAGATCTAGACTTGTTGCGGCGATACGTCGCGGAGGAATCCGATGAAGCGTTCTCAGCGCTCGCTTCCAGGTACCTCGATCTGGTCTATTCCGCTGCCCTTCGGCAGGTGCGCGACCCACAGGTCGCCCAGGAAGTGGTCCAGACTGTTTTCGTTTTGCTATTCAAAAAAGCCAAATCATTGCCCAAGACAGTCATCCTGAGCGGCTGGCTCTATCGTGCAACGGGTTACGTCGCGTCCGATGCATTGCGATCCGAAAATCGCCGCCGGAGGCGGGAAACCATTGCTATGCAACCGCTCTATGAAACGAAGTCGCCGACACTTTGGGAAGAGATCGAGCCAATCCTGGACCCGGCGATGGCAGAATTGGGAGAAAAAGACCGGAACCTGATCCTGCTGCGTTTCTTCGAGGAGAAAAGTTTAAAAGAATTGGGCGCAATTCTCGGCATCAGCGACGACGCCGCCCAAAAGAAAGTAGCGCGTGCCCTGGGGAAACTGCGGGAAATCCTCTCTCACCGGGGCGCAACCGTTTCCTCCACCAGCCTGGCGGGCGCGCTCGCCGCCTTCGCCTGCGGTTCCGCGCCGCCTACCCTGGCAGCATCGATTGCGACGATAACGTCCGCCTCCACTGCCGCCGTCGGCCTAACATTTCTAACCAATACAGCTCTCAATTTTATGAACATGACCAAACTAAATTTAACATGCGCGGCTCTGATAATTCTCGCCGCCGTCTCGGCGCCTATTGTGACCCAGCATCGGGCGCTCGCCCGGGAGCGTGGGGAAAATGCCAGTCTGCGCGCGGACATCCAGTTACTTGAAGCGCGGCCGGCTCTAAATACACCGAACGCCATCGACCCCGAATTGGAGCGGTTGCGAAGCCTGGCGGCAGAGGTGCCCCGGCTGCGCGGCCAGGTCGCGATGCTGTTGCGGGAAAAAGCGCAGGTCGCACAGCCGGAAGGCCTCGGTGAGGACACGGGTCCAAAAGACCCGATGGCGAGACAGACCGCTGCAGATAACCTGGTCAAAGAAGGCAAGTTCGCCGAGGCACTGAAGAATTATCTTTGGTGTTACGATGAAGGGACCAAACATTCTCCTTCTTATAGTGGCGTGCGCGACAGTTTCCTTTTAATGCAAATCGCAAGCCTGGCCGCCAAATATCCTCCCGCGCGAGAGGCATTGATTTCCCGGCGCGAGGCGGTTGAAACTTCGCTCCTCGCCAATACTCCAGGAAATCCGTTGGCATCATTCTCCCTGGTGCAACTAAACCAGTACCTCGGCGAACCTGATCGCACGCTCTCTCTGTTCGATCAACTTCCCGCAAAAAGTCCCGCTCGCGGGCAATTGGTGAGTTATGCGATGGAACAGTTCAATAACGCCAGCCGGTATCAGGACATCGTCGATTCAGCGCGCCCCGAAGCAGCGTTCGACCAAGCCATCGCCATGGCCAAATTAGTACCGGTGACGGAGGATGACAAAAGTTCACAAGCCAGAGCGGATATCCTGCGTCGAAACGCGGTTAACGCTGGAGGGCGGGCGTTGGAAGCCCTGGCCGCAGTCGGTCAAACCGAGCGCGCCAATGCCCTGACGGATAAAATCCTGAAATTCGATAAAACTCCTGAAACAAAGGGAGAGCTTCTCAAGCACGCGACGCGCGCGGGCAACGCCGCAGTAGCAACTTACATTCAAAGCCCGAAGCAGGATTGAGAACTAGCGTCCGCTTGATTTTGGCTGGTGCACAGGATTACGAAATCATCCGCGTACCGAATCATTTCCCGTCCCTGTACCACCAACAGATGGTCCAACTTATTAACCACACCCCTTTCGCTCTGCATATTTGACAACCAGAAGTGCGTGTTACACTCTCGTCCGATGGCCAAACCAGCATTGGGACGAGGGTTGGGAGCGCTGCTCGGAGGTTCTTCTCCGGGCGCGAAATCTCTCCCCGTACCACAAAAACCGAGTTCGCAGCCTGCAGCGCCACCCGATACGCGCGAGCGGGTGGAGCGGATTCCCCTTGCCCGGATCAAGCCGTGCTCGTTCCAGCCGCGCAAAGATTTTTCGGATGAATCGATCCGGGAACTCGCCGAATCGATCCGGGAACAGGGTGTGGTTCAGCCGCTGATCGTCCGAGCCAAGGGAGAGGATTATGAGCTCATCGCCGGGGAACGGCGCTGGCGAGCTGCACAATTGTTGAATCTGACAGAAGTTCCAGCGCTGGTTCGAGTCGCCGATGATCGGACCGTTTTGGAACTGGCGCTCATTGAAAACCTGCAACGCGAAAACCTCAATGCGATTGAAGAAGCACTGGGCTATTCGCAGTTGATCGAACAGTTCGACCTCACCCAGGAACAGGTTTCCGTGAAGGTCGGTAAAAGCCGCGTTACTGTGGCGAATGCTCTGCGTCTGCTGAAGCTTCCGCCCCAAATTCGGGATTATTTACGGACAGGCCTGATATCGGTAGGCCACGCAAAGGTGCTCCTCAGCCTGGAGAGCGCCGAACAACAGGAACTGGCGGCACTTAAAATAATTAAAGATGCGTTGAGCGTGCGCGCTACGGAAGCGCTCGTCGAACATCTGCAGAATGCGTCGAGTTCAACCACCACCCGCGCTAACGGGAGTCATTCAAAGGCTGTAACTGATGTGCATGTCGCCGATATGCAGAACAAATTGATCGAACGGCTGGGTACCAAGGTCGCATTACGTTGCAAAAACGGAAAAGGAGCGATTGAGATCAAGTTTTTCAACCTCGATGAATTGCAACGAGTACTCGATTTACTCGGTGTTAGTTCTGAATAACCATGAATTCGCCTGAGTTTCGTCACAATTGCGCCCAAAAACTGGAAGCAAACGTCAGCCGCCTTCAACAAATGACTTCATTTGTTGGATTCGATGGATTCGTCGATGAAATTGTTCAGGCGGTCGATAAACGTGAAAGCGCGCTGAGTTATCAGCGCCTGCCGGTCATTTCAGATTTTTCCGATCGCATCGCGGCCGCCTCCGGTCGAAGCACGAATATCGAATTGGTAAACCAGTTGATAAAGCTCGGTGGGAACGGACCAATCATGGCAAATGCTCTTGCGGCACTTGGTTTGAAGGTCAATTACCTGGGAGCGCTCGGTTACCCGCAGCTTCATCCAGTGTTCCGAGGATTTTCGCAGTCGGCCGATGTTTTTTCGATCGCAGAACCAGGTCATACGGACGCAGTGGAGTTTGAAGATGGCAAGGTGATGCTGGTGAAAAGCGTCTCACTCAACGAAATCACATGGCCGAACATTAAAGAACGCTTCGGAGCGGAACGGTTTGGTGCTCTATTCGGGAATTGCGACCTGGTCGCGTTTGTCAATTGGACCATGATTCCGTTTATGAGCGATATCTGGCAGTCGCTCATCGATGAACTGTGCCCGCATTTGGAAGGTCCGCGCCGCACGATATTTTTCGACCTTGCCGATCCGGAGAAACGACCGCTGGAAGATATCTCGCGAGCGCTGGCCCTGATGCTGAAATTTCAAGAGCACTTCGATGTGATTCTCGGTCTCAATGAAAAGGAGGCCTGCGAAATCGGGGTAGTGCTCGGTTTGAAGGAGCGACCATCCACTGTGGATGGTTTATGCGAGCTGGCACTGGAAATCCAGGCGCGTGTTCCGGTAGAGACGCTTGTAGTTCACCCTGTCACCTATGCGTTGGCTGTCACCGACGCCACAGTGTCAGTCATTGAAGGGCCGAAGGTCCGGAAGCCGCTAATCACCACAGGAGCTGGAGACCATTTCAATTCTGGCTTTTGCCTGGGTAAATTACTCGGGCTTACTGATTCGGAATCGCTTCTGACCGGTGTCACGACGAGCGGCTTTTATGTAGGCAACGCAAAGACGCCCGGCATTCCAGACCTTTCCCGAATGATGCAACATTGGCCTGTCTGATTCCCGTTATAAAAATGAGTTTGAATGTGGTTAAATATGGAGAGCCGGTACTGCGCCAAAAAGGGGCGCGTATCGAACAGATAACCCCGGAGATCAAAGAGTTCATCGATCAAATGCTTGATACTATGTATAAGGCGCGAGGGTTGGGACTGGCGTCCCAACAGGTCGGCCGGGCACTGCAATTGACGGTGATCGATATTCGGGAAGCAACTGGAAGGCCATCCACCCTGGAGATTGACGGCAAAGAATCCGACCCTGCCGGATTCATGCCCCTGGTGCTGATCAATCCCGAGATAAAGCCGGTGGGAGAACCGATTCCAGGCCCGGAAGGGTGCCTTAGTTTTCCTGAGGTATATTGCGATATTACCCGGCCCGAATCAATCGACGTCAAAGCACGGAATGAGAACTGGCACTTGCTTTCGTTCCGGTGCGGCGGGTTGCTCGCGCGCGCGATCCAGCATGAATATGATCATTTGCAGGGCATTCTCTTCATCGATCGAATGACCCGGGAGCAGAAAATGGAATTCCGGCCTGAATTGGACTTGATCCAGGCGGAAACGAAAGCTGCTTTGGCAGGCAAGAAACCGAAAAAAAATAGCTGATCGGTTCCAGAGTTCTAATCCATTGGGCGATTTAACGCGCTATCAAGTGGATATCAGGGGCTTTGACCAGCGCCATGACCTGGTCGCCCTCTTTTAATTGCATTTCCGCGCAGGCATGTTTCGTCAGAAGCGCAGTCAGCGGGAAACCGCAATTCAGTTCGACGCGCATTAAGGGACCTTCGCGATTCACCTCCCGAACTCTAGCTGGCAAATGATTTCGAGCGCTGTTGGGACGATCCGATCCTTTGACTAAGATGACATCCTCGGCGCGGATGCAAACATAAACATCCCGTGTCCCGACAGGAATGCTATCAGCCAAAGCCATTACGTTGCTGGAACCGACGGAAACAATCGCAAGCTCCTCCGAGATGTTTGTTATGCGGCCGGCCTGGACTGTTTCAACGGTCAAAAGGCCGGCCACGGCGAGGTTTGCCGGATGATTGAACACTTCCTGGACGGAACCAGTTTGCACGACTTTTCCGCCCGTCAGAACCACCATTTCATCGGCAAGCGAAATCGCTTCGAAACGATCGTGGGTCACGTAAAGCATAGGCAGACGGAACTCGTCCCGGATGCGCGCCAGGTAAGGAATGATACGGGTCTTCAGCTTTAGATCGAGGCTTGCGAGCGGTTCGTCGAGCAACAGAAGTTTCGGCGATGCGAGCAACGCACGTGCCAGTGCTACACGTTGTTTTTCGCCACCGGAGAGGTCGGTGACATTTCGCTTCACGAGGGTCTGGATTTCCAGAAGATCGACGACGCGGTCGTAGGTAAAGAGCTCGTCCCGGTTCGATTTCTCATTAAATCCAAACAAAAGATTCTGACGAACCGATAGGTGCGGAAAAAGCGCCAAGTCCTGAGGGACATAACCAACGCCACGCTGGAATGCCGGGACGACATGACCTTTAGGGAGGTCAGTTAGCACCCGATCTTCGAGTTGGATGAATGCGGATTCGGCGAGGCGCAGACCAGCGACCAAATCCAGCAGCGAGGTCTTGCCCGCTCCGGAAGGACCAAAGATCGCCGTGATGCGGCCGCGCAGTTCGAGATCCACTTCGAGCGTAAACGAAGCCAAGGCCAGAGAAATGTTCTTGAGGATCAGACCCATTTCAACGTTTCCTTCGCCTGATGACCCACTCGCTGCTCCACACCGCAACAAACGCCAGGAGCACGGAGACACCGAGCAAGCGAAAGGCCACCGTATCCTGACCGAGCTGCACCGATTGGAAAATCGCCAGCGAAAGGGTGGAAGTCCGGCCCGGGATATTTCCGGCGATCATGATCGTGGCGCCAAATTCGCCTAGTGCACGAGCGAAGGCCAGGAGCATTCCGCCCACGATGCCGCGGGAGGCCAGGGGTAAAGTGATCCGGTAAAATACTCGAAATCCTCGCGCGCCGAGGGTGCGGGCGATTTGTTCGAGCCGGGGATCCACTTCCTCAAGGGCTACCCGCGCCGCGCGCACAAACAGCGGAAAAGACATCACAGAGAGGGCGATCAGAACCGCCCGCCAGGTAAATACAATCTCAAGATCGAAATGACGGAACAGAAAACTACCAACGATCCCTTTGCGTCCAAGGATTTTTAACAAGATCAATCCTGTCGCTACCGGCGGGACTACTAAAGGAAGGGAAACAAGTGTTTCCACCAATGATTTACCGCGCCACTCATGGCGTGCCAAAAGCCATGCTAGAGCAAGGCCGAAGGGAAGCATGCATAAAACGCTCAGTGCTGAAATCCAAGTGGTGAACCCGATGATTTGCCACTCTTCCGCACTCATCATCTGCGAACGATAAAGCCGAATTTCTCGAAAATTTTCCCGGCTCTTTCTGAGTTAACAAA
>JAQGOX010000852.1 GCA_028293365.1 Verrucomicrobiales bacterium
GCCACCAGCTTCGATTTCTTCCCAAGGGAAGTGTATCGGTAATACCGACCGATTCGATGCCTGGGATGGCTTCGACTCGGCGTCGCATCTGGTCATAGAATAAGACCCTCTCGATCTGGCTCGGAAAAGATCGGCTCGTGTCAATCCGCCATGCAATCGCCTTTTCCGGGCGAAAGCCGGGATCCACCTCGAGCAGGCGCTGGAAACTCCGGATGAGAAGCCCGGCAGCGATTAACAAAACGCAAGCCATGCCAATCTCAGAAACGACCAGGACTTTTCTAAATAAGCTATTGCTTCGGCCTCCGCTGGATCCGCGAGTTGCGTCCTGAAGACTGTCCTGAACATTCGTGCAGGAAAGCTGCAATGCGGGCGCCAAACCGAATATAACTCCGGTGGCCAATGCGGCGGCGGCCATGAAGAGCAGCGCCGGACCATCCAGATGAACGCTGCCCAGCAGCGGAATATTGAAGGCCGTCGAATTCGCGAATAGTTGGGTTAGGCCCAGAGCCAGGGGCAATCCCAGCACAGCACCGACGATTGAAAGCACCATGCTTTCGATCAACGTCTGGCGGATAAGTTGCCACCGTGAAGCTCCCAGCGCGACTCGCACGGCAGTTTCCTTTCTCCGCACGCTCGAACGAACCAAAAGAAGATTGGAAAGATTCGCGCAGGCTATGAGCAGCACACAGCCTACCGCCCCAAAGAGCACCCAAAGGGCATTGCGAAACCGACCGCTGATCTGCTCCTGTAAACCGGTGAGATGCGCTCCCCAGGAGGCGCCGCGTTCAGGATTGCTGGCCTGGATTTGCTTCGAAACCACTGCCATTTCCGCCTGCGCCCGTTGCATGGTCACACCCGGTTTCAGACGTCCGATCACGGAGAGGGTATTTCCCCATCGATCCGTTTGCGGAGCGAGTGGAAACGGAACCAGCATTTCCAATTTGGAACCGGGTGAAAATATCGAGGCAAAGTCGAATGTCTTTGGAAGGACTCCTACGACCTCAGTCGATTCGTTGTTTAAAACGATCGTCTTCCCGACAATACCGGGATCGCCGGCAAAACGACTCTGCCAAAAATGATAACTTAACAAAGTGGCTTTGCGGCCGTTCCATTGGGATTCTTCTTTGTTAAAGTTTCTGCCGATCATCGGGTTAATCCCCAGGAGTGGCAAAAAGTTCTGAGAAACCCCGACCCCGCGAATCCGCTCGGGTTCGCCCGAGCCAAGAAGGGCGTAGCTGCCGTAATCAAAAAAGGCAAAATAGGCCGCCAGGTCTTCGAACGAATGATTTAACCGTTGCCAATCCTGAAAATTCGAAACCCGCGTGGTGGCTCCCGAGAGTCCGCCATCTCCGGTATTGGTAATCCAAACCAACCGCTCTGCATCTCGAAAAGGAAGCGATCGGAACAACAGCGCGTTTAGAACACTGAAAATAGCAGTGTTCGCACCAATTCCCAACGCGAGCGTCAAGACAGCCACCAAGGTAAAACCGGGCGCTTTGATTAACTGCCGCACCGCCAACTTGAGATCGCGCATAAGGTGGTCCTTTGTGGCTAGGCCGTCAGTGGCTCGTTTGCGGCATCTTCAACCACGCGACCATCGAAAAGATGAATCGTCCGGTCCGCATGCTTTGCGAAGCGGGGATCATGGGTCACCATGCAAATGGTCGCTCCCTCCCGGTGCAACTCCCGAAGCAATGCCATTACCGCGTCACCATTTTTGGAATCGAGGTTTCCGGTCGGTTCGTCCGCGAGCAGAATCGATGGTTTGCCTCCGAGTGCCCGCGCCACCGCTACACGCTGCTGCTGACCGCCAGAAAGCTGCGACGGATAATGATTCATACGATGAGCCATTCCCACCTTCTCCAAAGCCGCAGTAGCGTTTGCCTTCCGTTCTGCCGAACCCATCCCGCGATAGGTAAGCGGCAGTTCAACGTTCTCGAATACCGTCAGATCGCCGATCAGATTAAAGCTCTGGAAAATGAAGCCGATTTCGCGATTTCGAATGCGCGCACGATCCGCAAAATTGATATTCGCCACTTCCTTCCCGTTCAGCACATAGCGCCCCTCCGAAGCGGTGTCGAGCAGTCCGAGGATCGAGAGAAGGGTCGATTTTCCACAACCCGACGGCCCGGCAATCGAGACGTATTCACCACGATCCATGGTCAAATGAATCTCAGCCAATGCGTGCGTTTCAACTTCGTCCGTTAAGAAGACTTTTTTGATTCCTTCCAATTCGATTAATGGTTCGCCCATAAAAATGTCAGTTGTCTTTGGTTAGTTGTCAGTTGTCGTCAACTTGTCAATTCGATCTCGCACATGAGCGAGAACTAAGTTCGAAAACTTTGGGGTTTACCAGCTTGCGGAACGAATATCCGACCAGATTTGGAATCTTTTCGCAGGCTGGATTACGACTCTGGACGTTTTGAACTATCTTAGACTTGGATCCTATGTCATTAACACCCTGCTTTAGCTGGGTGCAGAAAGCTCGCAAAAGCGAAAACCGTTTCAACGGTTTGTCACACAATCTTGAAACCGTTAAAACGGTTCCGAACTGCTCACAGCTCATTAACACCCAGCTAAAGCAGGGTGTTAATGAAAGATGCTTACCCCTCGAAGCCCAATCTGAAATGTGACGAATCGCAAGTGACATAATTCCTACCTTAATCTCACTCTGTTATGAGAATCCCATTGCCCCATGTCTGAAGTGATGATTCGATCTCCTTCGACTAGCCCGTCTGCTATTGCAATCGTGCTTACCGAAGTGCGCCCAAACTTCACCTGTGTTCGAACCGCTTCGCTACCGCCCTCCACCAGTTTGAAGATTCCGGCCGTACTTTCCGATTGCCCGTTAATCGGCCGTGCCACGTAGAGAACATTTGTCATCCGTTCCAATTCGATCGTTCCATCAACACTTAGGTCAGGCCGCGCTCCTCTCGGAAGCTCGCTGTCGAGCTTCACATCAATCGTGACGGTTCCTTGAACCGATGCTGGATCAATTCGGACGACATGGCCTTGAACAATCCCATTCCTGGTGTCGATATCCGCCTTTTGTCCAAACTCGATGTCCTTGGCTTGAGTCTCAGCAATCTTGATTTCCGCCTTAAGTTTTCTTGGCTGAACGATCTTGGCCAGGGTCGCGCCTGGACTGACGCGCTGCCCACCCTGAAGAATCGTGGTATCTCCGATTTGCTGTAACACACCATCAACCCCTGCACGCACTTTTAGTGCCGCCAGTTTTTTCCTTTTTAGCTCC
>JAQGOX010000925.1 GCA_028293365.1 Verrucomicrobiales bacterium
TTGAAGGGCGATGCCCATCAAAGGCGCCGCCGGCTTAGGTGTGTAACGCGAATAGAGAGAGCCAAGCGCCCAGCAAAAACTTGCGAGAAGAACCACGGCAACTCCGACTGGGTCCAGGCATGTCGCACCCATACCTCCGCGCGCGGTTACCAGGATGGTCACGCCACAAAAACCGATCACAATCCCGACGATGGTCTGGAATGATGGCCGAGCCCCCTGGGGGCGAGCCCAATCGAGCAGCGCAAACCAGAGCGGCGTCCCTGCGATGAGCAACGCCGCGATACTCGATGGCACCTTTTGCTCCGCCCAGTTTACGCCGCCGTTACCGATGGCCAACAGCAAAAATCCGGCGATCAATGCATTTTTCCAATGCGCCGGGCCGGGTCGAGGGACACCGTTCATTCGCAGAGCGAGATACAAAACGCTTCCCGCCACGAGGAACCGACCTGCTCCCATGAGGAAAGGAGGAATCGTCTCAATCGCAAATCGAATCCCCAGGTAGGTCGATCCCCACACCAGGTAAACGATCGCAAAGCAAAGAAGGACTGAATTGCGATGATCTTTTTCAGGCATATTTATTCTCCAGGGCTGCTCCGAATCAAACTCCCGCCGGGTGGAAATAAAAAACCCACCAGCTTTGCAGCGGGTGGGTTTTAAATTCTGGAAGATTATCTCATCGTAAAACCCAATCGCTGGAGGCGCCATTTTTTAGCCAGGCGGCTTTCCCCCAAACCGCAATTAGCCCGGCGCAAACTGCGCGGGCGTTGCGTTTCGATTGAGCGGTTGCGAACATTGCGGAAGGAGGTTAACTCGACAGGGGCGGAAATGTCAAATTCTGCAACTTAAACCGGACTGAAGTCCGCGCTCCAAAAAAAAGCGCCGGATATCTCCGGCGCTTCGTGTAATTGATGGGCTGGATTCCTTATGGAGTGGCTGGTTTCACCATGCGAATAAAGACCTGATTACCGGGTGGCAATGCGCTTCGTGCGATTACAGCTTGTTTCATCGCGCCAATTGTGGCGGAAGTGACGTCCAAATTAACCCAGGCCGGGTTGCTCAGGGTGGTGGCTGTCTGAAGGAGGAAGCCTGTGTCCGGCACGGTCCAGGTCACGATTAGTCCGGCATCCGAGGGAGAGACAAAGAGAACTCCTCCCGCGGTCGCGTTTACAGTCCATTTGGTCAAATCAAGTTCCGGACCATTGAAAGTGTCGGAAACGATTACCTGACTGCCCTTTTTAATCTCAATGCCGCCAACCTGCACGGACTGGCCTTTATTGCCCCCTGAATTGGGCTGTGCGCCGAAATAGGCTCGGATCGGTGAGGCGCCTCCGTCGTTGAAAGCCGCCAGAGCATCCGCGCCGATATCGACAGGAGCGCTGACTGTGCCGTCCGGCGCAGTCATGGTGAATATGGAACCATTTACAGTGAGGGTCCATTTGCCGAGCACGGTCGCGCTGTTAACGGTGGTGTGAGGGTCCCCGCCGCCATATAGGTGGTCATTACCATTGGGCTGGTTCACTTTGAAACGGAACGTGGCACTTCCGGTTCCACCCGCACCCGCCCGGATGTCCATAAAGGCCAATGTGGGTTCGGTATAGTCAGGAGCGCTCTCGGTTCCAGGCGCGCCTGGGACCAGAAAAATATGGGTCTGAAAGTTTGGATAAGCGGTCGCGTCTGGATAGCTGTTTAACGTGAACGAATACGAAACCGGAACTGCGGATCCGACAAAGCTAACGTAGGCCGGATCATCGGGATTATCGGCGGTATAAATGTTATGCCGGCCGTACTGATCGGTGCTTGTGGTAACGAGAGTCAGGCCCCCTTTTGCGGCTTTAATCCCCATTGTAGGAGGAGCAGGAGGCGCGATATTTCGAGTAAAACTGATGTTATCGATATTCATCGTGATCGGTCCCAGCAAGCCACCATCGCCCACTTTAAAGGTCAGCCGATGCACAGCGTTTGCGAGTGGATTAATTTTAGCCGTGATATGCTGCCAGACGTTATTCGTGATTCGCGTGCCCGTAATGCCCCCACCGACATCGGTGCTGAGCCAGTCCCATCCGGTCCCATTGCGAAGTATGACTTCGAAGTAGCCATAATCGCCATTGCCGCGCGGTACAGAACTCGAGTCCACCTTTACGTCCAGATTCACGTAGCTGTATTCCTGCGCAGCATCGACCTGTCCGCCGGGAAGCACGTAGGTATAGACGGACTGTTGATATCCAGTCGGATCATTAACGAAGGTATCTTCCATTTTAACGGAGCCGGAAGTCGATCGGCCGTGCGTGTCGAGCGCGTCAAAAGTAACCACACCAGGCGCGGACCAGTTTTCCCAAGACCAGCCGTCTGGAGCAACGCCGACGGTGCCATTGTCAACGCCGGTCACGACAACATCATCGGGAGAGGTAGAATATGCTAAATTGTCCACATTGAGTGTGACTGGACCGAGGAAATCATTTTCTCCGAGTTTGACCGTGATCGCCCGAATCGAATCAACTCCGGTTTTCGGGACCTGAAAGGTAACGCGCTGCCAATCAGTTCCATTTAAGTGAAGACCGGGAAGCGTCACCCAGTCCCAACTGGCGCCTTGACGAAGAATCACTTCCAGGAACCCGTAGTCACCATCGGCGCGTGCTATCGAGGTGGCATCGACTTTGACGTCGAAACTGATCGTGCCGATTTGTCCGACGAAGTTTTGCGGTGCCGGCAATTGCACGGTGTAAACGGCCTGCTGATAGCCGGCGACGGAAGTGAATGCGTTCACCAGTTTGAGTGAACCCGAAGTGGGAGCTCCTCCAGAGACCGTCGCATTCTGAGTGGCGTCGAACGCAACCGTGCTGCCGGGAGCCGACCAATTCTCCCAGGACCAGCCGGTCGCATTGGCATCGAATGCGGAATTAGTAAAAAGAGATTCCCCCGCGTATAAGGAGGAACTGAGTGCTGTAACCATTAAAAATCGGCAACAGCTTTGGAACGGATTGAAATGAGTTTTTCTGTTCATAGGATTACCATTTTAGTATGAGCTGACTCCACGGTACTTCAAGCCATTTTGGCAGCCGCAGAGGAACTTTTTGCTGCGAAAAATAAATCCCAGGCCTCTTGACAGCGGCAGCATTTGAGCGACTCGTTTAGGACGGAAGCGGGCTGCCGCCGGGAGAGGGAAACTTTGTTTTCCGTAGTATTCCCTGGGGAATCCAGACCAAAAGGCGATCCCGAATAACGCATGCAATAACAAACTCTTATGGGGACGCTGATAAAATCACTGGCGGTATTTTATTTTCTCTATGCGGTTGGAGTGAGTGCACAGGCGATTGATCCCCGCACACAGAGCGTCGAAGTAAGTGCTGAGCCGCCGGCCGGTCTCACACAAATCAAGCTGCGCTGGCCCGCGGATCCAAATGCCGCCCACTACACAGTCTCGCGAAAAGTTTTCCCGGTTCCACCTGCGGCGACAGCACCGCCCTGGTCGAAAATCGGCGACCTGCCCGGGACAGCCGTTGGATTTACTGATCCCGATGCGTCAGCAGGATGGAGATATGAATATCAGGTGCTTAAAACGAACTCATCGGGTTTCGGCTCCTCTGGCTATCTGTTATCGGGAATCAACGTTCATGAAGTCGAAAGCCGGGGAAAGCTAATCCTTTTGGTGGACAGCACGTTTCGAGACTCATTGGCCGTGGAATTGAAGCGATTGGAACAGGATTTAACGGGCGATGGCTGGACAGTGATCCGGCAGGATATCTCCCGGACGGCTGCAGTAACAGGCGTTAAAGCGCTGATCCAAAGCATTTATTATGAAGATCCAGCCAACGTTAAATCGCTCTTTCTGTTTGGTCATATTCCAGTTCCGTACTCGGGCGATGCCGACCCGGATGGCCATCCCAATCACCGTGGCGCGTGGCCGGCCGATGTTTATTATGGGGATATGGACGGCACCTGGACCGACTCAACAGTGAACGATAGCGCCGCTGAAAAAAGTTGGAACTGGAATGTTCCAGGGGACGGAAAATTTGATCAAAGCGTTCTTCCGTCTGACGTGGAACTGGAAGTTGGCCGCGTTGACCTCTCGAACCTGACCTGTTTCTCCAACAAAACCCCTTCACGAGATGAGCTGGCTTTACTGCGTCAGTACCTCGGCAAAAACCACGCGTTTCGGACGGGCCACTTGCCGGTCCAGCGACGCGGAGTCGTCTGCGACAATTTTGAAGCTGACGCAGAAGCGTTGACCTCGACGGCATGGCGGAGCTTCGCCGCTCTTTTTGGAGCTGAACAAAATACAGAGATTCCAGGCGGCACATTTTTCTCCACCTTGAACTCGCAGAATTACCTATGGGCCTTTGGTGATGGTGGCGGCGGTTATTACACATGCGCCGGAATTGGCGGTTCCGATGATTTCGCACTGAACGATATTCAAGCTGTGTTCACGTCCTTTTTCGGGAGTTACTTCGGCGATTGGGACAATGAGAGCAGCTTCCTCCGCGCGCCGCTTGGCTCAACCTCCTATACCCTGGCGTGCATCTGGGGTGGCAGGCCCTATTGGTTTTTGCATCCGATGGGGCTGGGAGAGACGATTGGCTATTGCACCCGCATCACGCAAAACAATGATTCCAACGGCTCCTACCTGCCATTGAACTTTGGAACGCGCGGCGTACATGCTGCTCTCATGGGAGATCCCACATTACGATTGCATCCGGTCATACCCCCTTCCAATCTCACCGCGATCCCGTCAGCTTCAGGCATTGATCTCAATTGGGCAGCGGCGCCCGATTTCAACATTCAGGGTTACGATATTTTCCGCAGCACATCCGAGAGCGGTCCTTTCACCAAAATCTCCGGGACGTCGGACAGCCTTCCACGACCAGGATTACAATTTACCGATCCAAACGGGGGAGCAAACTCCGTTTACATGGTGAGAGCCGCGAAACTGGAATCTTCGGCTTCAGGAACCTATTACAATTTGAGCGAGGGAGTTTTCGCGCGCCCATACGCACTACCAGTCGCTCCGGGAACACTTACCGCTGCAGCGGCGTCAGGCGCTGTCGCTCTGGCCTGGCAGGATCTTTCTAGCGATGAAACCGGCTTTGATGTTTATCGAAAATCAGGCTCGAGCAGTTATGCGCAACTCGCATCGGTCGCAGCGAATACGCATTCGTTTACGGACGCGAGCGCGGCGGCAGGAACGACCTACTCGTACGTGGTTGCTGCGTTTAACGCCGCCGGGCAATCGGAGTTTTCCAACGAAGCCGTTGCGACAGTCCCAGGCGGGAACGCGCTTGTAACGTTCGTGCGAACGGATCGAACGACCGGTGGCTCCTGGCAAGGCGCGTACGGACGAGATGGGTATAACATTGTTGATGATTCCTATAATTATCCGCCCTTTGTCAATGTGACGCTCATAGGCCAAAACGACTGGGTTTGGAACTGGGAGACAAGCGATCCGGCCGGACTGCATCGCGCTACGGACAACACACAACTTGCCGCATGCTGGTATTCCACCAGTCCGTTCGATATCCGCCTTTCCTTTACCGACATCCAAGTCCATCGCGTGGCGATCTACTGCCTGGATTGGGATATCGCGGGTCGAGAAGAAGTCATCGACATCGTCGGGGCCGACGGAGTTAGCATCCTTTCCACCAAAACAATTAACGATTTTGAAAACGGGGTTTATCTGGTCTGGGATTTGCAAGGGCAAGTTACGTTACGAGTACATCCCAATAACGGAAACGCGGTCGTCAGCGGTCTTTTCTTTGACCCGGCTCTTGAACCAGTGCTTCCGCCTGTCTTTAATCCACCAGGCGGAAAATTTACGAATGAAGTCACCGTGTCCATTGCCGATGCGACACCAGGGGCAGTGATTCGTTATACAACCGACGGGAGTAATCCGACGCCCGCTTCACAAGTTTATTCCAGTCCGATCACGTTCACCAACTCCACCACTCTTAAAACCATTGCCGCGAAAACAGGAATGAGCGACAGCATGATCGTAACGGCAAGCTATAGTGTGATCACTCCGGCGGGGCCGACTGTCGCGCACGTGACCTTTAACGGAGTGAACAATACGCGGGGCGGAACCTGGAAAGGAATTCTCGGACTGGAGGGTTACAGCCTGGTCGCGGATGCCGAGTCGGTTCCGTCGTATCTGACAATTACCCCATTGGGAAACTCCGAGTGGACCTGGGAATATGAAAGTGCCGACCCGAGGGCTTTGCAACGAAGCAACCTTGATTCACGATTTGCTAGTTGCTGGTACGCAAGTGATTCGTTCGACGTCGATTTAGATTTCAAGGACGGTTCACCGCATAAAGTTTCGATTTATTGCGTGGACTGGGATTTCGGAGGTCGCGAGCAGACGGTCCAGGTGATTGATTATGCGACCAACCAGGTGATGCATGAGTATGACTTGAAGAACTTTACATCGGGCGTCTATCTCGATTACACCGTTTCGGGCCGGGTAATACTGCGCTTCATCAAGGTAGCCTCTTACAATTCGGTCCTCAGTGGGATATTTCTTAACTCACCCTAGGAGAAATCCTTGGGAATCAGCGTTTTTCCTGATTCTGTGGAACCAAAACAATTTGCACTGGAGCCATTTTTATCGAACTCTTCGGCGTGGAAAAGTTTGTTCTGTTTGCGGAAGACGATTTGATACAGGCGCGAGTTCTGTCGGCAGTCTGCAAAAACCTCGGCCTGCCTGCATCCGGCTTCAGGATCGTTTCGAGCGGGGCAGAGGCGATCACTTACTTCAAGCAAACCCAATCTTCGGAAAGTCCTCTCAGGAAGCCGGATATTGTCATCACCGATCTTAAAATGCCTGAGGTGGATGGGCTTGACCTGCTTAAATGGATCCGGGAGAGCGCCGATTTTAAGGATACGCCCGTGGTCATCCTTACGGGGGCTTTCGATCCAGGCATGAAGAAGATGGCGGACGCACTGGGTTGCGACGGTTTTTTTGAAAAACCGGCGGGGCTGGCGAAAATGGGAGAAATTATAAAGAAGGCTCTTGGGGTGCGACCTTAACTGCCCATCGGAAATCGGCGGGAACTCCAACCATACGAATCGCAAATAAAAAGCCCCGCCGCGAACCCACTCGCAGCAGGGCGATCGTGTTCCTTGTAACAACCAACCCAATGAACACCAACAAACAACGGACCGATTTTAGCATTTACCATTCCAACTTCGGACCTGGAATAAGTACGCCTACGTATTATCACATTTTTGTTGATTTTAACCCTTTTCGCGTCGCTGCCGATTTTAGCGACAAATAAGTGAGCGGGAATTTCACTCACTTTGCGCGATATCTTCACGCCGTCCGTATCAGATCGGATGATCGATCGTGTTAAGATTGGAACGATCACCCGATCGAACGAGCACTCCGCGGTCTGGGTACGGAGCGACTTTAATCCGAGGCTCGGTTACCCATGAGCTTCGGCAGGCCGGGCAGCGGGAAGGTTTGTTCAATTTCGTGGCGTCGAATTCAAATGCGCACTTTTTGCACAGTGCGGATTCAATAATGACCTTATAACCCTGATGCTTCACTGTTTTGAACAGGTGTTTCAAATCGTCCACTGTGGTTGTTTCTTTCTGGCCAACCGAACGTGAAATTTCTTTAACGGTCAAAGGATCGCCCAACAACATGGCGAGCAGTTCTTTTCGGTACATGATTTAATTTAGCAACTGTTGGCACCTGC
>JAQGOX010000892.1 GCA_028293365.1 Verrucomicrobiales bacterium
GCTCCCCGATTTGCCCTCAAACAGTGAAGTGATTTTTCGATGGAGTTCTCGTAAAAGCACTTACGGTTTGGGCCAGTTTAAGTGTTTGTGCAGGAAGTCGAAGGTGCCTTTGCCGTTAATCGTGTGCGGGCCGTTGAAGATCTCGATCTCGGTTCGATCGGCCAATCCCAGCTTTACGTACTGACGACGAGTCTTCGCATACTCGTATGAAACCCATTCATCTGGGGCGACGCCGTCGTCGTGGCCGCGCTCGACCATGAACGGCCGGGGGATCATAAGCCAGCTTAGTTCAGCATAGTTGAAGGTGTTGCCCAGGTTGAACTCCGGCATGTCATACTCGCCCCCATAGAGGTAACAATAATTGCTGCGCGCGGAGACGTTCTTCCAGATCCATTCGTTATAGTCGGCCGAACAGATGCTCAGGCAGTAGCGGTTTATCAGTTCGGGAATACTCATTGCCGTTTTACCTCCGTAGCTAAAACCTTAAAAGGCCATGCGCGAATCATCGACGAAGTCCTGTGCCGCGAGCCAATCGAGTATCACCTCGTGCTGGCGCATGATGAAGGACCAGAGAGTCAGCTTCAGCGGTTGCGCTTTGCGCAGTACCTGTCGAAACCGGTTTTCGCCGATATAACAATTTTGCGGAGCAAAGGTGACAAAGCCGCGCTCGGCCAGACGGCAGGCGAACGCATGATAATAGACTGAGTCAATCTTCGGATCAGCCACGTCGCGGGGCCGGCCTTCCAGCCCGTGCTGGCAGATCACCACCGGTCGCTTTTCTCCGGCCTTGATTCCTTTGGGCACTAAAAGGATGCCATAGGCGAAGACATCGGGATGGACGTCCAGGACCACTTCATATCCGGTAAATGCATCGGTCTCGGAGACCTGGCGCGAGCGCGGATTTGGCGGGAGCGAGGCGGTCGGAATCGGGCCTACAATTTCGTTGAGAAAATAATCGCGGTACCATTTGGAACTCTCTTTGAATGTATCGGCGTTCTTGCGATCGGTCTTCTTCCAAAACGCGGCGCGTGAGAATTCTCCCTCGCGCATCAACCATTGGGTATCCTCCAGAATGCCTGAGTACTGCCGAAGCGTACGCTTTGCCGCATCCGGCGCGGGATGAGCGGCGGTCACGGACTGAGATGGGTTCAGTTTCGCTGATGTTACATGCAATTGCTCCAGGATCGCACCGAGGGATGCGTCGTTAAATACATCCTCCGCTTCCGCCTTAACCAGCCGCTGCCCTGACGCACCAGGAACACCTGCGAGCCATTCCTGCGCATGTTTCAGTTCCGATTCCAAATCGGCTGTTTTCGGCCGGCCCAGTTTTCCGGGCGCTGCTCCATCGCTGGGTTGGCCGGGTTTCGGATATTGGGTCTCGGGATATTTGCCATCCTCCCAGACCAACTGGCGCGGGGCGATCAATCCACATAGTTCGCCCCGGCCAAACTCATCCGTGAGAGACCAGACGTTTCGGTAGATGGGCTCGTCCTCCAGGTGGGTAGCGACCTGGTAGCCGCTCACTCCCGTGACATCGATTCGAGAGTCGACCGCGCCCGCGAAACAGGCAACCATACCGCCCTCCCCATAGCCGACCACGCCGACGGGCAACTTTTCTTTCGCGTTTTGCGAGTCAGCGGCAAGCCAATCTACAGCGGCCAGAACCTTCTGCACTTCGTAACCCTGGATCGTGCGGCCCATCTCGTAAGCAGCACGCCATAAAAACTCGCGCTGAGTCTGGCGCACTTTGCGCACGCCGGGCAGACCGGTGTTTGTATCCGATCGATCAATCAGCAAGGGGACGATCACCTTGCAGCCGTTCTCGGCCAAACGCCGCGCAAACTGTTGCGACTCCGGCAGACCGGGTGCCAAGCCTGCCACCTGTTCCGGCGTCCAGTCACAATCTGGAACAGCGACCACAAGCGCCTTTGCTTCGCCATCCGGAACCAGGAGCAGGCCTTCCGCTTCGACTCCGCGAAAGACGTTCCAGCGAACGGTGAGGATCTTAAAACCAGATCCATGCCCAATCTCGGCACTGGTGGATGTCAGATCCTTGCCAAGCGGCGCTTCGAATTGCATCCGCACCGGCTCACGCTTGTCAACGACTCCGAGAATCGTTGCCAGTCTTTGGCGGTTTGTTTCCATCGATCGGGTGTACGCTTCGGGCGAGCTGAGATCGCGTTTCCAATAGCGAGCGCGCTTTTCGGGCGCCGCCACGAGCACGCGGTCGAGATATTTGTCGATCCCGCCGACCATTTGAGCGGCGAGATCGCCTTCCATCGTCAACGGTTGAGTGCCGGGAAAAGGGTCAGCTTTCGCCGGGCCGTGCCAAGTTAGGAGAGCGGTTAAAAGAAAAAGGGCGCGGAGTGATTTCATAATGGATGGAAGCGAAGATCGGGAAGCACAAATCGAAATGCAAGACTTTACAGGCTCGGCGGCGGTGGAGAGGAAAACAGGACGATGGTCGAACGATTCGATACGCATGGCATCGTGGGTGTCTGAAAAGTTCAATTGCGCCCGATCGTGCGGCCCAGCGGTCCGCACGCTACCTTTGCTTCGCGACCAGGATCATGGGTCTAAGCGGAGAATGAAGCCGCCCTGTCCTGGGATTTTGTGGGTCCACGCTTTTGGGCGCGAAAAG
>JAQGOX010000893.1 GCA_028293365.1 Verrucomicrobiales bacterium
AAAATCAGCGGGCGTTTGTATCCGGAAGGGCCGGCAAGATTTTCCGCGGTAACGATTTTCGCAGGATTCAATCTCACCTTTTTTCCGCAATTCATTCTTGGATTTCTCGGAATGCCCCGGCGCTATCACGTATATGCGCCCGAGTTTCAGGTGTTGAACATGATCTCGACTGCGGGTGCCTCGATCCTCGCCGTTGGGTACTTTCTTCCGCTGGCCTATATGCTCTGGTCGTTGCGCTATGGAAGGAAAGCCGATGCAAACCCGTGGGAAGCGACCGGGTTGGAATGGACAACTCATTCGCCGCCGTTGCGGAATAATTTTGAGGTTACTCCAGTGGTGACTGGGGAGCCCTACCATTACGACGCTGTTCTGGCCGAGGCGCAACTGGAGGATATGCAACATGTCTGACGCCGCAATCGCCCACGCCCACCAATTCGATGATGCAACGCAGCAGCGAGATGCGGCTACGCTTGGGATGTGGATTTTTCTGGCGACGGAAATCCTATTTTTCGGCGGTTTGTTCCTTGGTTACACGGTCTATCGTATTGCCTACCCCCAGGCCTTTGCCGAAGCCAGTCGTCACACGCTTCTCGTTTTTGGCGGGACGAATACAGCCATTTTGCTGATCAGCAGCGCGATAATGGCTTTCGCGGTTCGAGCAGCCCAGAACCAAAAGCGGATGGCTTTAGTAATACACCTTTTTGGGACCACGACTCTGGGTGTTTTGTTTCTCTGCATCAAGGGCTTTGAATATTCCCGCGAAATCTCGGAGCACTTGCTTCCGGGCAACTCGTTCCATTTTGCACAACCGCACGCCACGCACGCCGAACTGTTTTTCTACCTCTATTTTCTGATGACCGGCGTTCACGCGTTACACGTGTTGATCGGAGTGTTCCTCATCGGATTTTTCGGAATAAACGCATTATTCACGAATCATCTGGAACAGCAGGCAACCGCAATCGACCTGCTTGGACTCTATTGGCATTTCGTCGATATCGTATGGGTCGTCTTATTCCCTCTGATTTACCTGATCGGGCGAAATGCATGAACGCGAGATCAAATCGTAATAAATTCCTGATAACGGCGATAGCGTTGCTCGCATTGCTCGCCCTCACAATCTGGGCCGCATTTTTGAATTTGGGGCCGTTTAATACGGTTGTAGCGTTGGGTATATCCGGAGCCAAAATGGCTCTGATTTTTTTGGTGTTTATGGATATTCGAGAGCGGGGGAAATTGGTCTGGCTCGCCTTGGGAGCAGGCTTCTTCTGGCTGGCGATTATGTTTGCGCTCGCGATGAGCGATTTCATGACCCGCGGGTGGGAATAGCGAAACAGCGTTTTAAATCAGAATCATTTCGGAACCGGAAATGCGCCTTTCAAGTAAGCTCGCACTTCATCTGCAGTTTTCGGTGTGCTGCCGCTACTGGAACTCCAAAAACCGGCTGCAGCGCCGCCAAGAAAAGCGGTCGAAGACGATGTTCCTGTGACCATATAACGGGAGCCGTCATATTGAACGATGCTGATGCCGGGGCCCGCTGCACTGACAAAACTGCCGGTGTTTGCGTAGGAAGCAATAGTTCCATTTTGATCTATAGCAGTGACGCCTACAACCCCTTCAAAAGCGGCAGGGAAAACGGGACGGCCGGTCGGCTGATTGCCGGCTGCAGCGACGATTACAGCCCCACGTTGTTCTGCTTCGAAAACAGCTTGCGCGAGGAAGTCGCTTTCACCATCGCCGCCGAGACTCATGACCATAATTTGAGACCCATTGGCCAATCCCGCGCGGATTCCCCGAGCCACGTCGAAACTGGTTGTCGTGGGATTGTTACCATAAACATCGATGGGCAGGATGCGCACTGTCGAGGTGCCGCCTTCCGCGGAAAGAGTGAGCCCGTGCAGTACGGTTTCAGCCATGGCTGTTCCGTGCAACAGGTCCTTTGAAGTGCCATCGACTGCTCCAGCCACATGAATCGGGTCGAGGAGAAACTGCGCCATATCTGCTGGAACGGCTTGAACCGGGGTATCGATCAAACTGATGATCGTATGCTTGCCGTCGCCGACCGGTGTAAGGGCGTAAGATCCGCCTGCGGTCCCGGTCACATTCGGCGGCACGTCGGGATGATGGACCGTGTAGTTGTTTTCGGCGCTGGCGATATTCGGATCTTTTTCCAGTTCCGAAACAGCTTTTGCAGTTGCTTTGGCATCTTCGAAGCCGAGACGGTAGCTTTTCTGATCGTCCGCCCGGCCTAAAATCTTTGCGCCCAGTTTTTCCGCCAATGCTTCGATCGTTTCTTTGGAGTTCGGATCGAGCGTGACCACCAATTCGTTCAAAATAAGATCTTTTGGAACTGAGACGCTTTGGGTTGCGGCTTGAACGCTGGTGCGGTAAACGAGCAGTTTCCGTCCGCCGTCCGCCTGGGGCACAACCGCGTAATTAAGTCCGCCCAATAAGAGTCGTAATGCTTCGGCGCCCGTAACGTTCGTGAACCGCGTGGAAATGCGCGCCCCAGTGTTGGGCTCGACCATCACTTGCCAGCCGGTCGCCAGGCGAATCCGGGTCAAAACCTTTTCCAGCGGAAAGGCGGTGAGGTCAGCTTCAACTTTGTTCTCGCCAGCGCGCCATTTGAAGGTATTTCGGTCAAGCGCTTTCGCAGCCTTTGCGGGCAGGGGAGTTGCCAGCAAGCAGAGACAGAAAATTGAACCAAACAAGCGCCGCATGTCGATGACTATAAGCTAATAGCCGTCGGTGGCCAAAAGTTTCGGTGGCTTCACCAATTACTTTTTTTGATTCGTGGTTGATAGATCTCCTGGTGCCTTACAACTTTGTGGACTCAGTAACGGTTTTTTTGAATCGCTACCTTTCAGCGTTTCCCATACATCTACGGGCGATCATGACTGAACGCGCAGTGAAAACGTTGACAAAGTGGCCTTTTTTTCTGGCCGATGCTGTATTAAGTGGGATCGCGGGATACCTGCTCTATCGCACGCTCCCTCCCCAAAACACCTGGCAACTTGTGCTTGCGGTGACATGCCTGGCCGCGGGCGCCTGGGGTGCCTGGCTTTGGATTACTCCATTCCTGGTCGAGTTTCGCGCGAATGTTGCCTCTTCGGATTCCGCCGAGCTCGCCAGTGCGGTTGAGCAAATTCGCGATTTGCAGGCCGTCGCCGGCCAGATCCAAAATGCGACTACCCAGTGGCAGTCATGCCAGGATCTCTCCGCGAAGACAGTCGGGACCGCGCGCGAAATCGCTGATCAAATCGGCGCCGAGGGCAGGCAATTCATGAGTTTCATGGAAAAAGCTCATGATCAGGATCGGGCGAACTTGCGCCTGGAGATCGAGAAACTGCGCCGTAGCGAATCTGATTGGTTACAAGTGACTATTCGAATCCTCGACCACATTTACGCTTTGAATATGGCCGCGGGCCGGTCCGGTCAGCAAAATGTCATATTGCAATTAAGCCAATTCCAGAACGCCTGCCGTGATGTGGCACGCCGGGTGGGTTTAGTTCCGTTTATTCCCCAGAAAGACGAACCTTACAACCCGCAAGCTCATCAATTGGCGGATACCAAGGAAACTGTTGAAACAAAGCCTGAAATTGCCGAAACGGTGGCCACCGGGTTCACCTACCAGGGTCAATTGCTCCGAAAAGCGGTGGTCATTCTGCAAAAAGCCCAACCGGATCCGCAACAGGAATTGCTCTGATCAGTCTGTGCCCGGATCAGGTTAACTCAATATCGTCGGGCCCGACTTCAAGACATTCATCCTGATCCTCCCAGAGGACCAGCGGATAATAATCGAGCATCTTCGGAGCGATTTCGGTTGCGACCTGGGCGAGCAAGCGTTCGGCCTGTAAGGCCGCTTTCTCGAACTCTTGCTCATACCGCCCGGCGCTGCGGCGCCGGTCATCGTCCCAATGCGCAACCGCATGAATCGGTTTATATTCCTCGGCCCAACGCTCCAGCAGAGTGAATATCTCCGGTGGAAAATCCTCTGCCGCGATCGACGTTTCGCCGCAATGCTCGCAAATGAGCCCGGCTTGCATCACATCACGTGTGATCAATGGCACCAACGGAGCGCGGCAACAGGTTGCCTCCGGATAAGTCGCGGGTACCGTGACCAGACGTTTAAGCCAGATTTGGCGCTCATTCGAAATCTCGGCCGCCAGCCGGTAGGCACCCACGAGTGGATGGGAAACGCGCAATACACGTCCCTGGATTTGACCCAACGTCTGCGCCATCCAGCGTGCGAGGCTCAGATCGTCAAATTCCTGGAAAACCGAGCGATACTCGTTCCAAAGGGCTTCCTGTTCTTCATGACCGTGCGACATCGTTTTGCACTGTAAGTGCAAACGAAAAAGAGCAAAGCATATTTCGGCCCGATTTTCGATGCGGTACCCTTTGGGGGAACCGGTTTCAAGCGGGTCTGGTAGAATTGCTTGGCCCCGTGAATCCGTGAGGTTACATTTCTCACGGTTTCAAAACGCTGACCGCACTATGTTCACGATACAAAAAGCTCGAAGGCTCGTTTTTTTCTTCTCTTTTCATGTTTGGTTCGCAGCGATCCTTCCAGTTAATGCTTCGGACTGGCCGCGTTTTCTTGGTCCTGAAGCCAGTGCCATTTCCACCGAGACAAATCTGCTCGAATCATGGGGAACCAAAGGTCCGCCGATGCTTTGGCAAAAAACAATTGGCACCGGATATAGCGCCCCGTCGGTTCTGGACGGAAAACTCGTGGTACATCATCGACTTGGGAAAGAAGAGGTAGTCGAATCGTTCAATTGCACGAACGGCAGCCCGATCTGGCGATATGCCTATCCCAGTGCGTTCGTGGATCCATACGGGTACAACAACGGACCGCGCGCTACCCCGCTCCTAACCTCGAATCGATGTTATACCTTCGGCGCGGAAGGGAAGCTGCTCTGCCTGGATCGCGACAACGGCAAGTTGATTTGGCAACGCGATACTGGAAGCGATTTCGAAGTGCCTCCGGCCTTCTTTGGGGCTGGCAGCACTCCATTGCTGGAAGGGAAACTCCTGATAACAATGGTTGGCGGGCAACCCGATTCAGGAGTGGTCGCTTTCGACGCAGCTACAGGTGCGACGGTTTGGCAAAGCGTCGGTGAAAAGAACTGGACCGGAATTCCGATGACAGGATGGCCGGGCGAACGCACGGTGCAGTGGCAGCGCTGGGAAAAGCAGGCGAGTTACTCGAGCCCAGTTGCCGCGACTATTCATGGGCAACGGCATATTTTCTGTCTTACCCGGCAGGGGCTCGTTTCATTGAATCCGACCAACGGTGCGGTTAATTTCAGCTTTTGGTTTCGTTCGCGGGCCAATGATTCGGTGAATGCAACGAGCCCCGTAGTCATCGACGACCTTGTTTTCGTTTCGGCAGCTTATTATAAAGTCGGCTCTGTTTTGCTTCGGGTGAAGCCAGATGGGAAGAGTTTTGATGAAGTTTGGCGGAGCACCGCTCTGGAAATCCATTGGAACACCCCGGTCTATCATAATGGTTTTCTTTATGCCTTCAGCGGCCGCAACGAACCCGATGCGCGTTTTCGCTGCGTCGAGTTCAAAACGGGGAAAGTTATGTGGGATCGGGATGAGAGTTGGCAGCACGGCGCGGAGTTTTCGACCACGTTTGGCCGTGGGTCCGCGATTCTCGCTGATGGCAAGCTGATCACATTGGGAGAGACCGGACTACTCGGACTGGTCAAACTGAATCCGAATAAACTTGAGGAAATATGCCGCGGACAAATCGCGCATTTGCATTATCCATGTTGGGCTGGGCCAGTCCTTTCTGATAAACGACTTTACCTTAGGTCGGAGGACCAGCTTGTTTGCCTGGACTTAGCAAGGCGATAACCTTCCTGGACGGTTTGATCCGGTTGCGCGATTACGGCTTCTTTTGCCAAACAAACAACCGTTCGAGATCGGTTCGATTCGGATATGAGCGAGGTACGAAGTCCCGTATCAAAGTAAAGCGTGGTGAAAACCGGTGCAAAAGCTCGTCGCGTGTGGTTCCATAGGGCGGTCCTTCCTTGTCAGGAATCAAATAATTAACCGCCACATAGTAACCGTCAGGACGAAGCCACCGATCCAAGGCTTTTGCATAAGCCTCCCGGTCCACCGGTTCGATCGCACAATAGCAGGTGTGTTCAAAAGCGCAGTCGAACGATGCAAAAGGTTCGTCCGCCAGAAAATTACCGAGTCGAAACTCCGCTTTCATCCCTGGGGGGGTCTGCTCCCGCGCACTGGAAACTGCCGATGGTGCGATGTCGAGGCCGACAGCATTCCAGCCCGCATTTGCCCATGCTCGGACATCGTGACCATTACCGCAGCCGGGAACCAGTACCGTGCCTTTCAGAGGCAATGGCATTTGATTCAGAAAATCGACCAGCCCGGGAGAAGGTTCACCCTTTTCCCATGGAGTATCGCCCGTTCGGTAACGGGTCTCCCAAACAGCAGATGGAGCAGATGAATCAGTCATGAGCGAAGGAAAGGTACCCTATTTCTTTTCGTTGTTCGGGGTGAAATTCAGGGATGCAGAGTTGAGACAATAACGCAAGCCGGTCGGCTTGGGCCCATCTTCAAAAACATGGCCCAAATGACCATCGCACCGTGCACAGAGAACCTCGACCCGGCGCATCCCATAGCTCAGATCCGACTTTGAAACTACATTTTCTTTTGAAACTGGTTGGAAAAAACTGGGCCAACCGGTTCCAGAATCGAATTTTGCCGAAGCGGAAAAAAGCGGCAGGTCGCAACAGACACAAGAATAAAGCCCCGGCTTCTTATGATCGTAAAAAACTCCGCAAAAAGCCGCCTCCGTGCCGCGTCCGCGCGCGATTTTAAACTGGTCTGGAGTGAGTTGTTTTTTCCACTCAGCATCGGTTTTTACCACCTTCGGTACTTGCGTGGGCGGCAATAACTCTCCCTTTCCATCGAGAAGTCTGACTGTAACAAGGTTCGTTGTTCCGGTTGCTGCTTGCGTTTGCGCACAATTCAGGAATAGCGCGGCACAAATGGCTGACAAAGTTAAGAATAACCCGTTCATAACTGGAACCGTAACCGAACGGGTAGAAATTGCATCTGTAAAATGAGAAGGGGGCTGGCGACGGAGGAAAGAAGCCTCTCGGGTCAAGATGGGCGATAATCATTCGGTTTATTTCGAGAAATACCGACGATGCATAGAAAAGCGCCAGGGTTCCCGATAGGTAAAGCAAATATAAGCTATTTGTCAGAGGGTTCTGGAGTCGGTAGTATGGACGACGTATGAAGCTTCCCCACGCATTTCTGGCAGCAGGACTATTACTCCTTCACACCACCGTTTCCGCATCAACAAATATTCCGGTGCGCATGTTCTGTTTGAGTTTGGCTCTGGATCGCTCCACCACTTTCCAGAACGGGGAGGAATTTGATCTTGAAGTAACCTCCCTTGATTCGACCCAGCCGGCTAATGGGGAAATGGCTGCGCTTTCTGAGGATGAAAGTGACTATTCCAACGGCGGCCTGTTATTTTTCTATGAGCCGTTGATTTTAGATGGGCCCATTCCGATGCGTTTTGCGATCGATGTTCCCGCGTATGTGGATTCCGATAACGATGGAATTCACGACTTCTTCGAGGCATCTGCCGCAGTCGATTCGTCCAGCGCAGGAGCCTATATCGATCCGACGGACGGACACCAATATGCTTTGAACGCAAAATGGACTCGGAACGCGGGATCTGCGAGCGGAGTATGTCAACTGCAATTGCCGCATCTTGGTCTGACGTTCAAACCGGTCTTTCATTTGCTCGAATATACCGGGTCTTTCTCGTATCAACGTAGTGGCACCAATATTTCCGCGCAGGTTGCGCTGCAGCAGACCGGAGCGGAAAGTAATATGTTGAATGGCTCAATGGCATTTCAGATTGCCGGAACGAACGCGCTGAATATTGCCATCAGTCAACTATATCGTGCGCCGGATGCGACCGTGCAAACCTCGGCCAGCTATATGGACCTCACGGCAACCACCCATTTCGGCGACATCGTTCTGGATCTCGATAACACGGTTTATTCCGGCGTTCTGTTTCTAAGCGATGGCGAGCCAGCGACCGCGGCACCCGATTATCAGGCATGGATTGTGGTTTTTCGCGATACCAGTGACGCCAACACAAATGGCAATCCGGATCTTACGGATCCAGCCCAGACTGGCGGGGTAACGCCGCCGATGCTTTCGCTGGCGCTCGATTTAGGTCGCCTAAAATTGTCGATTGCCGGAACCCCTGGAGCATCGTACGATCTTGAGCAGAGCATGATATTACCTGCGGCATCCTGGACGAAAAACAGTTCCGTCACACTGACCAACTCGAATCAAATTATTGATCTCGGTCCCTTTGCGAACGTGACAACGTTTTACAGGTTGCGAGCCGGGCAATAAGAAGCCGACAATTGTAATTGGATCGGGACATTTTCGTTTCAAAGGGGTTGAGATAATCAGAATGCAGGCAGGATGGCAGTCATTTACAATATACTCTTCACGTTCTTCTTCCTTCTCAGCGCACCCTTTTATTTTTTGAAGATGTGGCGGCGGGGAGGGTGGAAGGCAGGATTCGCGCAACGCTTTTCGTATTACGACTCCCGGTTTAAAGCGGGATTGACCAACCGCCATGTGCTTTGGATTCATGCGGTCAGTGTGGGCGAGGTTAACATTGCCACACAATTGATTCGGCAGCTTGAGACGCGTGCTCCCAATTTGAAAGTCGTGGTATCCACGACGACCTCTACCGGAATGGGTGAGTTGCGCAAAAAACTTCCGACCCATGTCTTAAAAGTTTACTATCCGATCGATCGTCCGCGCTATGTGAACCGGGCCCTCCGGATTATCAACCCCGAGGCGATTGTCCTGGTGGAAGCCGAGATTTGGCCGAATTTTCTTTGGCGCGCCGCGGAACGCAGAATCCCGGTTTTCCTGGTGAACGCGAGGCTCTCCCAAAAATCTTTTTCTCGCTACAAGGCCGCTCGTTTCCTCTTTGGGCGTATTTTCGCTTCGTTCGCAGGTGTCGGCGTGCAAAACGAAGAAGATGCAGCGCGTGTGAAACAACTCGGTTGCCGCCCAGAGGCAGTTCATGTGGTTGGAAATCTAAAATTCGACGCGGCGAAGATCCATGAGCGTCCTCAAATTGATGTTCCGCGGTTATTGCGACAATTGGGTGTGCCTGAAGATGCGATCATATTGATTGGCGGCAGTACGCACGCGGGTGAAGAACAGATTTTGGCACAGCAATTTCAGGCACTGAAAAAAGCATTTCCAAAACTTTTTTTGATCGTGGTGCCCAGACACTTCGAGCGGGGGCGCGATGCCGGTGACGATATCGCGCGCGAGGGTGTTCGGGTGGTTTACCGAATGGAAATCAGCGCGGAAACCCAATTCAAACCCGGTGAGATCGAATGCCTGCTCGTCAACACGACGGGCGAATTAAAATATTTTTATGAGTACGCATCGATCATCTTCGTCGGGAAAAGTCTGACGTCGGAAGGTGGCCAGAATCCGATTGAACCAGGATCGCTCGGCAAGTCGATTATTTTTGGGCCGAATATGCAGAACTTTGAGGCGATCGCGGCGGCGTTCGTCAAGGGTAAGGCCGCCGTCCAGGTGCGGAACAAGGAAGAACTGTTCGGGGTATTGCAGAGTCTGCTGACGGATGAGCATAAGCGGGCGGAATTGGGTCGAAATGCGCTGGCGGTGGTGCGTCAGAACCAGGGCTCGATTGACAGAACGATTGATATGATATTGGAGAAGTTGGATTCTACTGAATTGTTTATTCCGGAAGCCAAGGGGCGGTAGGCTGCTGATTTTTGCGTAACGCAGACTGGTAGTCTATGGCATTTCCAGCCGTGAGATGGTTAGCCGGAAGCGATCATTCGGGAGAATCTTTCGGAAAGCAGCATCTCCGATGAATGTCAGCGTTTGGCGAATGCCGCCACATCCGGTAAAAGCCGCACATCAGCCACAAATTTCGCGAGCAACGGGGAATCATTGTCTTTCCGCCAGACAAGAGCAAAAGGCAACTGCAAATGCAAATCCGTTACCGGCAGCAAAACCACGCCTTCGGGACATCGCCAACGTGTCGAATCGCTGACGAACGCCACACCCAGCCTGCACGACACAAGGCTGAGAATGGTTGCCTGATCCAATGCTTCCTGGACGATGCGTGGAGATTTCAAGCCGCGACGGAAACATTCGTGCATCAGGCGGTCATAGTAGGCAGGGCTTTGTCGCCTGGGAAACCAGACAAAATCTGCGTTACTCATGTCACGCAGTCGAAGTTTTTTCAATTTTGTCAGCGGATGCCCCTTCGGTGCAGCCAACACTAATCTTTGCGGTGCGACTTGGACTTGATCTAATTCGCGGTCTGTTTTCGGCATATTAAATACAAAGCCAGCATCCAGTCGACCAGATCGAACAGCTTCGACTTGCTCTATCGAGCTTAATGGATTTAGTTGCAGTTCTACATCTGGTTGCCTTTGACGGAACTGCCGGAATGAGTCTGGAACTACACCATGCCAGGATGCGCTTTCAGCAAACCCGACCCGCAATGTCCCAGACTGGCCGAGTGCGACACGCTTGGCGCGAGCCGTCGCCTCGTTCACTTGCTGCAGAATGCGGCGCGCATCTCCCAGAAGTGACTTTCCTGCCGCGCTTATTTTCACTCCGCGTGGCAAGCGGTCAAACAATTGGCAACCGATCTCCTCCTCCAAATCTTGAATCTGGCGGGAGAGCGCGGGTTGGGCGACGTGAAGCCGTTGTGCGGCACGTCCGTAATGCTGCTCCTCGCCAACCATCACAAAATATCGCAAGTGTCGCAATTCCATACCGATACCTTACAAGTATCGTTTAGATAGTAAAGTTGCATTGGAAGCATTAATAGCAGTTCGATATTGTGGCAGCATGGAACGTAACAAAAAATCGAAGAAAAAGCGCAAGGTAAAAGCGGGCGGGAAGCTCCGGCTGACATCGAAGCCGGTTCGCAAGCCGGGACTTATGATTCCACTGCCTGCGGCTTGGGAATAATCAATGAATCACAATAAAAAGAAAAACGTATGAAAAAGAAATCTAAAGTCTGGTTGGTAACTGGCAGCGCAAGCGGTTTAGGCCGCAACATCGCTGAAGCTGTGCTTGCATCGGGTGATCACCTTGTCGCAACCGCCCGCGACCCTCGCCGTCTTGAGGATTTGGTGAAGAAATTTGGCAATCAAATTCGCACCGCTCCGCTCGACGTGGCAGACGAGAAAGCGGCACAAGCATCTGTGCAGTTGGCAGTGGATGCCTTTCGCCGACTCGATGTCGTCGTGAATAACGCGGGATACGGCGACATCGCTCCCTTTGAGCAATTGAGTTCCGAAAAATTCAAGGCTCTGATGGACACAAATTTTTATGGCGTCGTCAACGTGACCCGCGCCGCACTGCCAATCATGCGCAAGCAAAAGAGCGGTTGCATTCTTCAAATTTCATCGGTAGGCGGTCGCCTGGCCCGTCCCGGCAGCACGGGCTACCATGCCGCCAAGTGGGCGGTCGGAGGATTCACCGAGTCGCTGGCGCAGGAAGTCGCTCCCTTCGGCGTGAAGATGTGCGCCCTCGAACCTGGGGGAATGCGCACGAACTGGGGCGTTCGCGCGAATAAAGAAACACCTGTTCTGCTCTCGGAATATGAACCGTCAGTGGGTGGGGTGGTCAAGGCGCTTGCGTCTTATTGGGGCAATGAAATCAGTGATCCCGCAAAAGTGGCGCAACTCATTCTCCGGCTGGCCGACAGCAATAATCTTCCTGCACATCTTCTGATTGGCAGCGACGCGGTTGAATTTGCTGGTCAGGCCGAGGCGACGCGCGCAGCCGAGGCGAAACGCTGGCGAGGGGTCAGCGTCTCGACTGACTTCAACGCTTCCGGGCCTTTGCCTGCCGTGAAATTTTGAGCGATTCGACATTCACTGTAACCAGAAACCCATTTATGAATACCTCATCATCCGGCAATTCTTTTGACGCGAACGAATTCAAGGGCAAGCGCATTTTCGTGACTGGCGGCACTAAAGGCGCGGGCAAAGCAATTGCCGAACGCTTCCAACGCGGCGGAGCAACGGTCATTGTTACTGCGCGTTCCGTGCCCAAAGAAAAAGCGGACAATCATTTTATTCAGGCAGACGTTTCGGCTGCCGAAGGCACGACGAAAGTAATCGATGAAATTCTGAATCGCTTTCAGGGAATTGATGTCATTATTCACAATGTCGGCGGCACGTCCGCACCGAGCGGCGGATTTATTACCGTCACCGATGAAATCTGGCAGCAAAATCTGAATGAGAATTTGTTTCCCGCTGTCCGTTTGGATCGCGGACTTTTGCCGACGATGATCAAACAAGGTTCGGGCGTCATCATTCATATTTCGTCCATTCAAAGAACGCTACCGCTTTACGATTCGACTCTTGCTTACGCCGCTGCGAAGGCCGCACTCACAAATTACAGCAAAGGATTATCCAACGAAGTCAGCCCGAAAGGAATTCGAGTCGTCACGGTTTCACCCGGTTTCATCGAGACCGATGCCGCCACGAGAATGATTCAACGAATGGCTGACAAAGATAAAAGTGATTATGCGGTGGCGCGGCAAAAATTGATGGATATGCTCGGCGGAATTCCCTTGGGTCGTCCAAATCAACCGTGCGAAGTTGCAGAACTCGTGGCCTTTCTCGCATCGGACAGAGCTTCGGCCATCACGGGAACTGAATATGTAATTGATGGCGGCACGATTCCGACGGTTTGAGGGAGCAGAAAAACATGCACTAACGAGAAAGGATACAAATATGAAACAAGCAACAAAATCGCTCAACCTCCCAAAACCCATCGCCGCCTACTTCGCCGCAGACAGGCGCGACGGCGAGGCCGTCTCACAGTGTTTCACCGACCATGCCGTTGTGAAGGACGAGGGACACACTCACAAAGGCCGGACCGCAATCAAAAAGTGGAAGACGGATGCCTCGGCAAAGTATCAGTACACATGCGAGCCAATTGCGTGCGAAGGGAAGGAGGGGAAGACGGTCGTCACCAGCCATCTGGTTGGAAACTTTCCCGGCAGTCCTGTGGACCTTCGATTCTTTTTCCAACTTGAAGGCGACCGGATCGCGTCGTTGGAAATCATTCCGTGAGCGATAATTTCAAAGCCGAGTATTCACAGGGATAATACGGTCGCTTTGCGCGCGCCAACCGGCGCGCACCGGACGCGAGTTTGGCTTGTTTGTGGCCGACCATTGAGAGTTCCAACAAAGTCGTCGTACATCGGCTCGTGTTCCAGCCCCTCACGTTCTGATGAGAACATTTGGCGGTGGCGGGCACAGCACAAGACCCAAAACATAGGGGATCTGTCCAAATTCTCGGACGGAATCCTCGCCAGACAGCCAGAAAAAGAAGGCGAATCGTTTCCCGA
>JAQGOX010000003.1 GCA_028293365.1 Verrucomicrobiales bacterium
GCTGGCGAAACTTATCGCGTGGAAGTCGCGGACGACCTTCAACTTCCAACGTGGGGATTACTGCAGGAAATCAGAAATACCGAGAACAGCATGCTTCAGGTTTCAGACTCACAGACCGGCGGAGTCACCACAAAATTTTATCGAGTCGTTTGGATGCGTTAAACGGAGGGATTCGGTCGAGAGATCATCCTGATTTGTCGCCGCCCCGACCTTAACAACTTCTTAACACTTCTGGCCCCCATCTTAACTACATCCCCCGGGTGGGATCGTGCATCTTGAAGACGTGAAAAATGAATGTCGAACTGTTCAAGAGCCTGCTGATCGCTTTGTTGGCTGTCAGCGCGATCTTGGTCAAGGAGGTGTTCAGCATTTGGATTCAGTACCCGCCTCGGAACGAGGCTTGATCTCGAGCCGAAGCGCCATGCCCGCGACAATCAAACATATCCTGGTTCCGATTGATTTTTCGTCGTGCTCAATGCAAGCGTTGAAAAAGGCCGTTCCTTTGGCGCGGCAATGCGGAGCAACGATCACGCTCCTTTACGTGATGGATCTAAGTTTTCATACGCCGCCGACTGGTCCCGCGAACGCCGACAAGCTGAAAATGGAGCTTGAGGCTGAAGGCCGAGTAAGACTTGGTGAAACTATCCAGGAATTGAAGGGCCAGGGGGTTGAACTGCGCACCATGATCCAGGAGGGGCTGCCGTATGAGCGAATTTGCGAAGCAGCGCGCCAATCGGACGTGATTGTTATCGGCAACACCAAGCCAAAGCCGTTCTGGCACTTATTTTCGAGACGCACCGCTGAGGCAGTCCTGGAGAAAGCCCCTTGTCCAGTGCTGATAGTGCAAGACCACGAGCCAGGGATTATGGGCCGTCGGCGAACATAAGGGACATCGTTATGAATGACTTAATCTATGTCGGGATCGTCGTGGGATTCTTCGTAGTGAGCGGACTTTACGTCCGCTTCTGCGAGAAATTGTAAGATCGCAGGAGAAACTATGGAAACTATCGTTGTCGGGATCATTTCCCTGTTGCTGTTCGTTTATCTGTTCGTGGCCATGATTCGGCCGGAAAAATTTTAAGGACTGACTATGCAAACCTCTGGCTGGCTTCAACTTGGCCTCTACGTGATCGCGCTTACCGCCATCACGAAACCGATGGGCCTCTATCTGATGCAGGTGCTCGATATAAATGGCAAGACCTGGCTCGATCCGCTCTTGCGGCCGCTCGAACGTCTGACGTTTCGAGTGATGGGGGTCGATCCCCAAAAGGAGCACAATTGGAAACAATACACCTGGGCGATGCTGCTCTTCAGTCTGGTGAGCTGTTTGTTCACTTATGCCATTCTTCGTCTGCAACAGATTCTGCCGCTGAATCCTCAAGGCTTCGGGCCAATGTCCGAACATCTGGCTTTCAATACTGCGGTTAGTTTCACCACGAATACGAACTGGCAGAGCTACGTTGGTGAATCGACGCTCTCCTATCTCGCGCAGATGGTCGGTTTGACTCTTCCCAACTTCACGTCGGCGGCCACGGGAATTGCGATTGCGGCAGCTTTGGTACGCGGAATTGCAAGGCATGGGGCTAAAACGCTCGGCAACTTTTGGGTAGATCTCGTGCGGACGACTTATTATCTGCTGCTGCCTATTTGTGTGGTATTTGCCATTTTTCTGGTCTCGCAAGGGATGATTCAAAACTTCAAGCCCTACACCAAAGCCAAGCTTACGGAATCTTTTACGACTCAGGTTCCCAAAACCGACGATAAAGGCCAACAAGTGATGACAAACATCGCGGTAATGGTGCAGGCACCGAAATTGGACACGAAGGGCCAGCCGATGATGACCAACGGCGTGGCGGTGGTGGTGGATGTCCCGCAGCTCGACGCGAAGGGGCAACCGATGATGACAAACGTGGTGGTCATGGTGGATCAAAAAGTGGAGGAACAAACCATCGTGCAGGGGCCAATGGCGTCACAGGTCGCGATCAAGATGCTCGGCACCAACGGGGGTGGATATGCGAATGCCAATGCCGCGCATCCGTTTGAAAATCCCACACCGCTCTCCAACTTCCTGCAAATGCTTTCCATCTTCGCGATTGGGAGCGGGCTGACTTACTACCTTGGCCGCATGACGAAAAACCAGGCGCATGGCTGGTCCGTGTGGGCCGCCATGATGGTGCTGTTTCTCGCGGGCGTTCTGATCTGTTGGTATGCCGAGTCGGCCGGAAATCCAATCCATCACCAACTGGGGGTTGTCGTAGCCGACGGAAACATGGAGGGCAAAGAAGTCCGCTTCGGCATCTTTAACTCTGCGTTGTTCGCAACCATTACAACGGACGCTTCCTGCGGCGCCGTCAATGCGATGCACGATTCTTTCACGGCGTTGGGCGGCCTCGTTCCGATATTCAATATTCAACTTGGTGAAGTGGTGGTGGGCGGCGTGGGTGCCGGGCTTTATGGAATGCTGGTCTTTGTCGTGCTTGCCGTATTCATCGCTGGACTGATGGTGGGGCGCACGCCGGAATATCTGGGAAAGAAGATTCAATCCTATGAAGTGAAAATGGCCATGCTCTCGCTCCTGGTGCTCGCGATATCCATTCTGGGTTTCACCGCCTGGGCTGCGGTCAGCGATTGGGGACTTGCCGGACTCAACAATGCCGGGGCGCACGGCTTCAGCGAAATCTTTTATGCCTACAGCTCCGCCACGGGAAATAACGGCAGCGCGTTCGCCGGTCTGACAGCCAATACACCCTGGTATAACACCACACTCGCTCTGGCGATGTTGATTGGCCGTTTTCTAATGATCATTCCCATTATGGGAATGGCTGGTTCGCTCGCTCTGAAGAAAGTCTCGCCACCCAGCGCCGGGACATTTCCGGTTTCCGGGTTCACGTTTGTGGTTTTGCTGTTGGGAACGGTGCTCCTGATTGGGGCGCTGAACTTTCTCCCCGGCCTGGCTCTCGGGCCCATTGTCGAGCACTTCCTGACGGCACAAGGAAAACTGTTTTAACACGACTCCAGATTATGACTCAAAAATCTACTTCTCTTTTCGATTGGAAAATCGTTGGACCAGCCATTGCGGATTCGTTCAGGAAACTCAATCCGCGGCTGATGATCAAGAATCCCGTCATGTTCGTGACGATGGTGGGGGCGGCCTTGACGACCGTGGGTATCTTCCCGTCGCCGACGGAACGAGGATTCATCGCACAACTCGCGATTTGGCTTTGGTTCACTGTTCTCTTTGCCAATTTCGCCGAGGCCGTGGCGGAAGGCCGCGGAAAAGCCCAGGCCGCCAGTCTGCGGAAAGCGCGCAAGGACACGATGGCACGCCGGCTGCGCAATGGGCGGGAAGAAAAAGTTCCCGCGCCTGATTTGAAGAAGGACGACACCGTGGTGTGCGAAGCCGGCGACGTGATTCCTGCCGATGGCGATGTGATCGAGGGCATCGCGAGCGTGGACGAAGCCGCCATCACGGGGGAATCCGCTCCTGTTATTCGGGAAAGCGGTGGCGACCGCAGCGCTGTCACCGGGGGCACTCGTGTCCTTAGTGACCGCATCGTTGTTCGGGTTACGATGGACAAAGGTGGCGGTTTTCTGGACCGCATGATTGCGCTGGTCGAAGGGGCGCAACGTCAGAAAACGCCCAATGAAATTGCCCTGACCATTTTGCTGGCGGCACTCACCCTGATCTTTCTGCTGGTGTGCATTACGCTGAAGCCATTTGGCATTTACTCCGCCACGGTCTTCTCCATTCCCGTTCTCATCGCTCTGCTGGTCTGTTTGATTCCCACGACCATCGGCGGTCTCTTGAGTGCAATTGGCATTGCAGGGATGGATCGCGTGCTCCAGCGGAATGTGCTGGCCATGAGCGGCCGGGCTGTCGAAGCCGCGGGTGATGTGGATGTGTTGCTGCTCGATAAGACCGGGACAATCACGCTGGGCAACCGTATGGCAACCGCTTTCATACCAGCGCCCAACGTCAAACCGGAGCGCCTCGCAGACGCGGCACAACTCGCATCGTTCGCGGATGAAACCCCAGAAGGGCGTTCCATCGTGGTTCTGGCGAAGGAAAAATTTAGCCTGCGCGCCCGGGAAGTGGGCGAAGCACATGCCAGGTTCATTCCGTTCACAGCCCAGACACGTATGAGTGGAGTGGATTTCCCCGCACGGGACGGCCAGCCACTTCGGGCGATTCGCAAAGGTGCGGCGGAGGCGATTCGCGTTTATGTAGATCAACTGGGCGGAACCTTTCCAAAAGAGGTGAGCCAAAGCGTGGACGAGATTTCGCGAACCGGGGGAACACCCCTGGTCGTTGCGGAAGGCCGCGAAGTTCTCGGAGTGGTCCACTTGAAGGATGTGGTCAAGGGCGGCATCAAAGAACGATTTGCGCATCTTCGGAAGATGGGAATCCGAACGGTGATGATTACGGGCGATAATCAGCTCACGGCCGCCGCCATCGCAGCCGAGGCGGGCGTGGACGATTTCATGGCCCAGGCGACCCCCGAACAAAAGCTGAAACGCATCCGCGAAGAACAAGAGTCCGGCCATCTGGTCGCGATGACGGGCGATGGAACCAATGACGCACCGGCGCTCGCGCAAGCCGACGTGGGTGTGGCGATGAACACAGGCACGCAGGCAGCGCGCGAAGCGGGCAACATGGTGGACCTGGACAGCAACCCGACCAAGCTCATCGACATCGTGGAAATCGGAAAACAGATGCTCATCACGCGCGGTGCGCTCACGACGTTCAGCATTGCCAATGACGTCGCCAAATACTTCGCCATTATTCCTGCGATGTTGATGATCACCTTCCCGGCGATTGCACCGCTCAATATCATGCGGCTGCACAGCCCCACCAGCGCCATTTTGAGCGCCGTTATTTTCAACGCGCTCATTATTATCGCTCTGATTCCGCTGGCCTTGCGTGGAGTGAAATACACGCCCATCGGCGCACTCGCCACGTTGCAGCGCAACCTGCTCATCTATGGATTGGGCGGAGTCATCATACCGTTTATCGGGATCAAACTGATCGATGTCATCATCACTGTCTCCAAACTCGTATAATCCTATGAAAGAACTTTTTTCTGAACTTCGCGGCGCCATAATGGTAACCGTCGTACTCGCTTTGGTTTGTTGCGGGATTTATCCCTTGATCGTTTTTGGCATCGGGCAGGCTGTCTTTCGTGACAAGGCGAACGGAAGCTTGATCGTGGACAAAGACGGTACCGTGCGCGGATCGAAGTTGCTCGGCCAGGGATTCACCGGTGAAAAATATTTTCATCCGCGGCCCTCCGCCGCCGGAAACGGTTATGATGCCGCAAACTCCAGTGGGAGTAATTTGGGGCCAACGTCGCAGAAATTAAACGACGCGATGAAAGATCGGATCGACGCATACAGAAAAGAGAACTCACTTAATGCAGCAGATGCTATCCCCGCGGATGCGGTAACGGCTTCCGGAAGCGGGCTTGATCCCGATATCAGTGTGAAGAATGCATTGCTGCAACTGGCCCGAGTTGCGAAGGCTCGCGGGCTCGAACTTAAAAAGGCCGAGGATTTGATTCGTCAGAACACCGACAAAGCCGATCTTGGTTTCCTGGGTGACGAAGGCGTCAACGTCCTGACCCTTAATCTGGCGCTTGATCAATTAGGCGGCAAATAGCTTTTCAGTTTGAATCGAGCGAGCGGGCTTATCGTTTTTAACTGAATATGGAGTAAAATTCGACTAAATAACCGGTGTGACTGAAGTGGAACGACCCAACCCCGATGCGCTGCTGAGTTCTATTCAGCGCGAGGAGGCCGCGAATAATCGCGGCCAACTGAAGGTCTTTCTCGGGATGTGTCCAGGAGTGGGGAAGACTTACGCGATGCTTGAGGCCGCACACCGGGAATTAAAGACAGGGCGTGATGTGGTCATAGCTTATGTAGAGACACATGGGCGGAAAGAAACAGACGTCCTGGCAGAGGGCATTCCGTACATCGCACGAAAGGCTCTTGAGTATCGAGGGATTACCCTGGGCGAGCTGGATTTAGACGCCGTGCTGGCGCGCCGCCCGGACCTCGCGGTGGTGGACGAACTGGCTCACACAAACGTCCCGGGATCGCGCCACCCGAAACGATGGCAGGACGTTCAAGAGTTATTAGATGCCGGCATCAACGTCCTTACGACCGTCAATGTTCAGCATATCGAAAGCCGGTCTGATACCGTTCGCCAGATCACGGGTTCCGAGATTCACGAGACCGTTCCAGACAGCATTCTCGATAAAGCGGTGCTGGAACTGGTAGACCTTCCACCTTCTGAGCTCGTGCAGCGATTGCACGAAGGCAAAGTCTATGTCCCAGATCGGGCCGCGGCAGCTCTCAAAAATTTCTTTCGGGAAGGAAACCTCACGGCCTTGCGGGAACTGGCACTGCGCCTCGTGGCGGACCATGTTGGCGAAGACACCGCTGAGTTTCGGCGGACCGAACCAAGCGCCGGTCCGTGGAAGACCGGTAATCGATTGTTAGTTGCGGTGGGGCCAAGCCCTCTCTCCGAACCGCTGATCCGGTGGACAAGGCGGATGGCAGATGAACTGCGATGTCCGTGGCTGGGCGTGCATGTTGAAAGCTCACGGCCTTTGGCGGAGTCGGCCCAGACCCAGCTAGCCAAAAATCTCGAAACGGCGCGAGAGTTGGGCGCAGAGGTGGTGACCACTACGGACGACGATGTTGCGCGCGGACTGTTGCGTGTAGCTCAGGAGCGAAACGTCACTCAAATCATTTTTGGAAAACCGACCGAGACCGGTCTTTTCCATTGGTTTCAAAGCGGTCGTCTGCTCCGTCGATTGATGCAGGAATCGGGTGACATTGACTTGCATGTCATCAAATCTGAAAAAGCATTGATTGGCTCCGGGAAGTGGCACTGGAGGCCATTGACGGCTCCGAGCTTTAAACAATATGGATTAGCCCTCGGAGTGATTTTCGGTACGGGCTTATTAAACCTGGGACTCACCGCGTTCGCGGGGCCACGCGTTCCAGGGTTGATTTTCCTGCTCGCGGTCGTCCTGCTCGCACTGTTTGTGGGACGCGGACCGGTGTTCCTTGCCGGAACTTTAAGCGCGCTGGCATGGAATTTCTTTTTCCTGCCTCCACGAGGCACATTGGTTATTGAGCATGCGGAAGATGCGATTCTTTTCGTTACTTATTTCGTCGTTGCGCTCGTGCTCGGACAACTCGTCGCGCGGATTCGAGCGCAAGGTGAAGCGGAAAGACGGCGCGAAGAGCGATCGACGGCATTGTACGAATTAACGCGCGAATTTTCGGAAGCCGCGTCACGCGATGAGGTGGTTTGGCAGCTTATTAATCAGGTCAACCGCCTTTTTCGCGCCCCTGCGGCGGTGAGTCTTCCGGTCGGCGAGCGCTTTGTTCCATATCCTGACAGCACACTGACTTTGACGGAGAAAGAATTAAGCGTGAGCGACTGGGCGTTTCGTCAGGGGAAAGCCGCCGGCCGGTTCACGGACAATCTTCCAGGCGCGGACGCGTTGCATCTTCCAATGGCAACGAATCGGAAAACGCTCGGGGTCCTGGCCGTGGCACTGCCAGTACAGAATTTGCCATTGGCGCAACGCGATTTGCTGGAGACCTTCGCCCGCCAGGCGGCGTTGGTATTGGATAGAATCGAGCTCCGGACCGCAGCGGAACAAACACGTTTGTTTTCCGAGTCGGAGCGTCTGAGCCGCGTCCTTCTGAATTCCATTTCACACGAATTACGAACTCCGTTGGCTGCCAGCACCAGTGCAGCCAGCGCTTTGGCAGAGGCTGAAGATGCCCCTCAAGAACATCGTCGCGCCCTCCTTCGGGAGATTCAGGAGGCCAATACGCGACTTAACCGAATTATCGGGAATCTGCTCGATGTCGCCCGATTGGAGTCGGGAAAGGTTGTGCCACGGTTGGATTGGAACGATGCTCGGGATTTAGTGCAAACGACGATTCGCGAATTACAACGGGAGTTGAGCGAGCATCCTGTGAAGATGGAAATACCGGCCGAGCCAATGCTAGTTCGGCTCGATTTTACTTTGCTGCAGCACGCGCTGGCGAACCTGCTGGTGAACGCAGCCACCCACACGCCACGCGGAACCCCCATTGATGTGCAAGCCCGGTTTGCCGAGAACGCGCTGCTCGTGATCGTGGCTGATCGCGGCCCGGGAATTCCGCCCGAAATACTGCCGCGCATCTTTGATAAATTTTTCCGCGCACCCAATGCTCCAACCGGTGGTAGCGGTCTCGGCCTCACCATCGCGAAGGGATTTGTCGAAGCGCAGGGCGGAACAATTACCGCTGCCAATCGTCCCGGTGGTGGTGCGATCTTCACCTTAAACCTTCCGCAAACCGAAAAATAGCTACCCGACCCATCCGTTTGATGAACAGCGATCAGGCCAAATCGATTTCGAACGTTCTTATAATTGATGACGAACCGCAGATTCGTCGTTTGCTGCGCCTGACGCTTGAGGCAAATGGCTACCGCGTCTTTGAGAGTGCCTCCGGCAATGACGGCCTCGTTCAGACGGCTCAGCGACGGCCCGATGTGATTTTGCTCGATCTTGGTTTGCCGGATTTGGACGGGCTTACGGTCCTGAAGCGTTTGCGAGAATGGACTCAAGTGCCGGTCATTATTCTTAGTGTGCGGGATCGGGAAGACGATAAGATCAACGCTCTCGATGCCGGGGCCGACGATTACGTCACCAAACCCTTTGGAACCAGAGAATTGATCGCGCGCGTGCGAGCGGCGTTGCGGCACTCTCAACCGCAACGTGCTGATGCCATTTTTCGCAGTGGCAACCTGGAAGTGGATTTGTCGGCGCGTAACGTTCGCAGAAAGGGTCTGGAGGTAAAGCTTACACCGACCGAGTATTCTCTGCTCCGTCTTTTTGTGACGCATGCGGGAAAAGTGCTCACCCATCGCCAACTTCTCACCGATATTTGGGGGCCGAAAGCGGCTGAACAATCGACCTATCTCCGCGTTCACATCGCGCACCTGCGGGAAAAAATTGAAGACGATTCTTCACGGCCGCAACTCATCCTGACCGAATCAGGCGTCGGCTATCGCTTGATTGAGCTGGGTTGAGCTTTCACCTGCGCCGGTGCAAGCGCTGGATCATCAAGGTTGACCCAGTTCGCCTGAGTGTGTCTGCGCATTCCCTCAACTGCCTGCTGCCACTTTCAGTGGATCGCGCATTTTTTATCCCTCCAACCGTTTGCTGGATGTGGCTCCGATGTTTCAGCCGTTCCCTTCCAACGCCGCGCCAGCACTATTCCACGCGCAAACGATAGTAGCGCTGAGTTTGGGCCGCAGGTTGATCAAAACGCAGGAGACCGTCGGCCAGGAAAACCATGTCCACTTGCTCCCATGTCACCAGGTCGGTTGAGACTTCGAGGACGCAAACTTGCCCAACCGGACCAGCGATCTGCAGAGTAATGTTGCCGCTCGATCCTTTTTCGACCCCTGGCAGCGTCAATTCAGTATCAGAGCTGGCAACCACGACGTGGTCGGTCCCGCCGATTTCCTGCACGGTTCCGTCAAATGAAACCGACCCTGTAATCCTGCACACACTCGCGACTGCAGCAGGAGGAAGGATGCTATATGTAAACTTCCCGGGCGTATCACCAAGATTTAAGCCCCAGCGAATGGAACCGGCCTGCGGGTCGTAATGGCCCTCTCCCGAAATATTCGAAACCGTCCAATTTCGCGGCAGTTGTTCTACCAAAGCAAACGCGGAGATGAGCGTTCCAGGAGTAACCGTAATCGTCACGTCGAAGGGCGAACCAGGATTGTGGGGTCTGGTAATCGTCCTTTCAGATGTGCTGGGCGTCGAAGCGATGGCAACCATCGGCTGGGGCTGGCGGCTTACCCAGCACAATGGAGGAGGCCCTTGGGTAACGTCGAAACTATAGGTTTCGCCGCGCCGCCAGAGCATGCCGGCGCGGGTCACAAACGTGAGCGGAACAGGCACCGGGCCGCGTGCCACGGTGGTTCCACTTTTCCATGCTGCCGCATAGGCCGTCAATTCAGTCTGGCTGATGGCGCTGTCTGCATTGGTGTCGGCGGGATGCAAAGAATCCTGACCGTCGATGACGCGATCGCCTGCGACGGGATACGCTTTACCGTTTGCGGAAGCACTGCCGGAAAATTCGTAGCGTCCGCTCGCATTGGCCGGCACGAGTACATCGTAACTCAGGCTGCGTGGGCTTGCGTCCAGATAGGGCCCAAACTTCACCTTTCCGGTTGTATTATCGAAAACGCCATCATTACTGATCGCATTGACGGTCCAGCCCTGGGGCGGTTTTTCTTCGATCGTATAGGCGCTGACGCCGTCCGAAGGCTGAGCCGCAAGTCGAACCGTAAACACATGCCCAGGCAGATAACCTGCGGGCAGTGTTCGTTTAACAAAGGATCCTGCATCTCCATCCAGCACCATGATGCGGACAGGTTCGGAGTGTCCTTCCAAGCCTTGCAGGTTCGAAGCTTTCGCAGTGACGGTGT
>JAQGOX010000019.1 GCA_028293365.1 Verrucomicrobiales bacterium
ACATGAGGACGGGACTGCAAAATCAGTAGGAGAACGGCTCGTGCAATCTGATCTGGCCAATTCCTATCGCAGTATCGCCAAAGAAGGCATCCGCTGGTTCTACGAGGGTGAATTTCCAAAAAAGACCCAGAAATGGATGAAAGACAATGGCGGAATCATTACCCTTTCCGATTTTTCGAATTACCGATTGCGCCGCCGTGAGCCATTGCACACAACGTATCGCGGATATGACATATATGGTTTTCCACCTCCCAGCTCTGGAGGCGTTCACGTGGCGGAAATTTTAAACGTGCTCGAGAATTTTCCAGTTTCCAACCTGAAGCCGCATAGCCCGGAATTGATCCATCTGGTGAGCGAAGCCATGAGGCTGGCATTTGCCGATCGGGCATTTTGGCTGGGCGATCCCGATTTTACGCAGGTGCCGCGCGGTTTGATTTCCAAAAGCTACGCTGCTGATCTCGCGAAGGAAATTAATCCAGAACGGGCCATGACGGCGCCGGTGCATCACACTCCAACGAACTCAGGCAGTGACCTTTTTGGGAAACACACGACGCACTTTTCGGTCGCAGACTCCGACGGCAATTGGGTTGCCTGCACCGCGACTGTCAATACGACATTCGGTTCGAAAGTTGTTATTCCCGGGACCGGTATTGTGCTGAACAATCAAATGGACGATTTCGCGGCGCAACCAGGCATCCCGAATTTTTTCGGATTGGTCGGCGCCGAGGCCAATGCCGTAGGACCCAAAAAGCGACCGCTATCCAGCATGAGCCCAACGATCGTCGTAAAGGACGGTAAGCCGATATTGTCGGTCGGTGCGGCGGGCGGACCGACGATTATTTCCCAAACGTTGCTCGCACTCGTTAATACCATCGATTTCAAGATGCCTTTGTCACAGGCCCTGGCAGAACCACGCTGGCACGAGCAATGGCGTCCGGACCAGATCACGATTGAAAAATCGATTTCGAACGAAACCCAGGATGCACTAAAAGCCCGGGGTCACACACTCGCCCCGGTTGACTCCATTGGCGCGGCGCAGGCTATAGGGATCGATGCCGGCGGATTCGTTGCCGAACATGATCCGCGTGTCAAAACCGGAACTGGGCGGGCGTTCTGAAAATCGATGAGTATTGGACTGAAGATCGTTTTTACTGGTAGCGTCCAATATAAAATCGCACGTTACCTATTTGCAGGATCAACGACTGACATGAACATCTCACGAGCCGTACAAACATTGATTTTATTGGGAAGCCTTCTGCTCCCAATTCTACCTGCTGCGGCCGAAAGGCCGGTCGTGGTGCGGAAATGGGGCCGCTTTGAACATGAATTCAAGAGCACCGCAAAATATGCGAACCCCGTGCAGGAGGCGCGGCTTGCGGTGGTCTTTACGTCACCCTCAGGCGAGAGCACCACCGTCAATGCGTTTTGGGACGGCGGAAAAAGTTGGAAGGTGCGGTTCTCTCCAAATGAGGTCGGCAAATGGTTGTATTCAACCGCCTGCTCGGATCCAAATAATGTCGGCCTGGAAGGTCAAAAGGGGTCTTTCCTTGTAACCGCAAGTTCCGCCAAAACTCGATTCGATCAACATGGCCCGGTGACAATTTCGCATGATGGACGCTATTTAATCCATGAAGATGGAACTCCATTTTTTTGGCTGGCAGATACCGCCTGGAATGCGGCTCTGCTCGGATCACCGAGCGATCTGGTCCTCTATACGGATCAACGGGTCCGCCAAAAATTTACGGCAGTCCAATGGGTCGCCACACAATGGCGCGCCGCTCCTCAGGGGGATGCTGAAAAGCACGTTGCCTTTAATGGCAAGGAAAGCATCAGTATTAATCCAGAATTTTTCCAACGGCTGGACGAACGCATCAATGAGTTCGACCGGGCGGGATTGTTAAGCGCGCCCGTAATGCTTTGGGCCATCGCCGGTGGATCGAACCCGGCGGTCAATCCCGGCTACTCATTGCCGGAAGATCAAGCGATCCTCCTGGGACGTTATATGGTAGCTCGTTGGGGCGCCCATAATGTGCTTTGGATACTGGCGGGTGATGGTGACTACCGTGGAAAGAACGCCGAAAAATGGAAGCGCATCGGGCGTGGAATTTTTGGCGATCAATCCCATGCGCCTGTAACTCTTCATCCCGGCGGAATGCAATGGGTGGCGGAGGATTTTAAAGATGAACCATGGTACGATGTGATCGGATATCAAAGCGGACATGGTGACGATGAAAAGTCGTTGCGCTGGCTCACCTCCGGCCCTCCCGCACAATATCGGAGTAAAGGACCTGTCCGGCCAATCATCAATCTGGAGCCACCTTACGAAAATCATATCGCTTACCAATCAAGAAAACCGATAACGCCGGAATTGGTGCGCCGGGCAGTATATTGGAGTCTCCTGATTACGCCCACCGCCGGAGTTACCTATGGGGGACACGGAGTCTGGGGTTGGGATGATGGCTCTAAAACGCCCACGGACCATCCAACCACAGGAATTCCCATGCCTTGGCGCGAGGCATTGCAAATGCCTGCCGCTAAACAAATGGTGGAGGTCGCAACCCTTTTCAATACGGTTCCATTTTGGCGATTGCGACCTGCGCAGGCTCTCCTGGCATCGCAGCCCGGTGACCAGGCTGCCGCCCGTTTCATTGCGGCAGCAAGCACTGATAGCGGTGATTTTGACGTAATCTATATTCCAGAAGGCGGGCAAGTCGAAGTTCGCCAACCGGCTCTTCCACCCAGTTTTAAATCAACCTGGTTCAATCCGCGTGAGGGGACCTGGTCAAACGTCGTTCCTTCGGCAAATGGCCGGATCTTCCATTTTTCCGCCCCGGGAGGTGGCGATTGGGTATTAGTCATTCAGGCCAATTGAGTAAATTCTATGTCAGGTAAAGAGATTTATAGTGCGAGGATCGATGTGACTAAAGCGGCTCCTGCTGGCTAATGCAATGGAACGACCCCAGGCCCCAGATAAGTTCGGTCGAATCAATTCCCAAAACTCTGCGGTCCGGAAAAAGACTTTGTAGAATCTCCACCGCTTTTCGATCGTTCGGGTCGCGGTAGGTCGGAACCGCTACGATACCGTTTGCGATATAAAAATTCGCATAGCTTGCAGGCAAGCGCTGGCCGTCGAATTCGATGCGGCCTGGCATTGGCAACTCCACGATTCGCAACGGTTTTCCGTCCTGGTCCGTTTGGGTTTTTAAGCGTTCCAAATTTTCCTGGAGCAATTCAAAGTTTTCATCCTCAGGATCAACCTCTACGGCTGTCACCACGGTTGTGGGATTCACAAAACGAGTTAGATCGTCAATGTGTCCATCCGTGTCGTCCCCGACAATGCCATCGCCCAGCCAAACAATATGCGTCACACCGAGGTAATCCTTCAGATATTGCTCGATCTCGATCCGCGTCAGTTGAGGATTGCGATTGGGATTGAGCAGACAAGCTTCGGTCGTCAGCAAAGTACCTCGACCGTTCACTTCAATTGAACCACCCTCCATCACGATTCCCGGAGAGAAAAGCGGCAGATTTCTCAGTTTTGCCACGTGCTGGGGCACCGCGTCATCCAAATCATAAGGAGGATATTTTCCACCCCATGCGTTATATCCCCAATCCACGATGGCACGCTCATGCAGGCCGTTCTTGGTGCGCGTTAAAAAGATTGGCCCATGATCCCGGCACCATGGTTCATACGCGGGAAAATGATGAAACTCGACTCGTTCAAGCGGGACCTTGAGTTGGAGCAAAAGTTCGCGCACCCAGCCTTCCATTTCCGCGTGCCAAACATTGATAAAAACGCGCTCGACCTGGACCAGTGCTTTAATCAGTTCGGCATATACCGGCGGCACGGTGTCGTACTTGCCCGGAAAACTAATTCCTTCCGGGCGGGGCCAACTGAACCACGTGCCCGCGTGTGGCGCCCATTCCGCGGGCATGTGAAAGCCGAGTTGAGCTGGCGTCTGCATGTCTGAAAAAAAATTAAATCAAGGAACCCGGTGGCCGCAACCTGCCTCATAAAGACGATACCATTCTTCGCGGGTTAATTCGAGTTCCACCGCCCGGGCGGACTCTTTGATGCGGTCGAGCGTGGTCGTGCCGATAATTGGGATAATTCCGGCTGGATGTTTCAACAGCCACGACAGGGCAACGATCATTCGGGTGCTGCTATGCTCGCGCGCGATTAGATCGAGAACGTCCCGCAGTTTGAGACGCTGTGCATGATGGGGCTCGTGAAGGTCAATGGCGCCGTTATAAGTAATTCTTCCCGCCGCAAGCGGACTCCAGGCTAGAGGCGTGATTTTTTCCGTAATGCATTGGTCGATCGTTCCGTCCGAAAGCGTCTGAAGGTGCAGGAGGTTAATTTCGACCTGGTTAACAATCAAGGGCATGGCGCAAAACTTTTGCAACATGGCGAGGAAACTCGGACGAAAATTGCTCACTCCGAATTCGCGGACTTTGCCAGCCAAACGAAGTTCAGAGAATGCAGCGGCGACCTCTTCGGGGTTTGCTAGAAAATCGGGACGATGCAATTGATAAAGGTCGATGCGTTCGACGCCGAGTCGCTTCAACGATCGTTCGCAGGCGGATATAATGTGTTCTCGCGAAAAATCGTAACGTTGCGGCGAGTTCGGCGCAGGATCTCCAGCTTTGCGAATGCCGCATTTCGAAGCAATGATTACTTCATTGCGCATTTCCGGCACTTCCTTCAGTGCTTTCCCGAAAATGATCTCCCCCGCCCCGTCGCTATAAATATCCGCGTGATCGAATAGTCTGAAACCATTTTCATACGCGGTAATAATCGCGGCTCGTCCAGAAGCTTCGCGTTCTGCGGTCAATTCGGGATGTTCTGCCTGACCTCCAATTCTCCAGCATCCGTACGCCAAACGACTGGAACGTAGAGAGCTCACGCCCAAGGGAACAGATTTCATGCCGTCAACCGTAGTTGCAATCCTCGTTCGCGAAAAGAGAAATTCACGCGCGCTTAGGCGCTGAGCAGCTCCCCTAAAGCCGGAATCGTATCTGTGTGATTCAGATGATGAATAACGTCCCAGCCTCGGGCCGCGCCCGAAACTATATTCTCCTCACGGTCATCTATATAAACGATTCCACGATTATTCTTCCCGGTTACTCGTTCCACGACTTCGTATATTCGCGCCTCCGGTTTCATACAGCGATGTTCGTAGGATAAAATGTATCCGTCGAAATTCGCAAAAAATGGAAACCGGCCGCGAATGAATTCAATCGCCAATTCGTTGGTGTTCGAGAAGATGTAGGTTTTGTGCCCTGCCTGCCGAAGCCGCTCGTTTAAGGCAATCATTTCCGGAATTTCGCTAAAAATGTCGCCAAATATTGGGCGAAAATGCTCCAACTCACCCGAAAATGACGCAGCGAATTTTACTTCATTAAAAAACTCGGTGGTAGTCATCCCACCAGCTTCGTATTTCAACAGAAGCGGAGATTGGTTGATCAGTGCGTGGAGTTCGGCCTCAGAAACGGAACTTTGTTTCGCAAGATTTCGAACAGCACGCCGATAATCAAAAGCAAGCAGGACGTTCCCAAGATCAAAGACAATGGCAGGTTTTGCAGACATGGTTCTAAATGATTTCGCGTCGTGCTTCCATGGCGCGGCTTAGCGTGAGCTCGTCTGCGAATTCAAGACCAGTGCCCACAGAAATCCCCTGAGCGATGCGGGAGATTTTTATTCCTCGAGGCTTGAAAACCTTGGCCAAATAGTAGCTGGTGGCGTCGCCTTCAACATCGGATGGCAGCGCAATCACCACTTCATTAATGTTTTCGGAGGTTATCCTCTGTTCCAGTGAAACAATCCTGAGATCTTCCGGCCCAACCCCATTTAATGGAGATATTTTTCCACCCAATACATGATATTTGCCGCGGTAAGTATTCGATTTCTCAATACTGATGATATCCACGGGGCGCTCCACCACACAGACCAGCGAACCATCGCGGCGATCATCCGAACAGATTGCGCAGGGCTGTTTCTCAGTAAGCGCACCACAAACTTGGCACGGTCGCACGGAATCGCGCGCAGCCACGATTGCTTCAACCAATTGCTGCACGGACCCCAATTCGGCTTGGACAATATGCAGGGCTATGCGCTCTGCGGACCGTGGGCCGACACCAGGCAAACGGCTCAAGCCAGCGATCAAGCGGGTCAGCGGTTCGGGTAGCGTTGCCAATACAGATTCCTGTTCCGGCTGCTACATCAACCCTGGGATATTAAAGCCCTGGGTTACCTTGCCCATCTCGGCAGTGGAAATGTCCTTGGCCTGCGTTAGAGCGCTATTGGCTGCGGTAAGAATCATATCTTCGAGCAGTTGGACGTCTGCAGGATTAACTGCCTGGGGATCAACCTTGATGGAGGCTATGCTTCCGTCGCATTTCGCAACGACCTTTACAACCCCTCCGCCGCTGGTGGCTTCAACGGTCCTTGCGGCCAGCGCAGCCTGGACATCTTCCATCTGCTTTTGAATCCGCGACGCTTGTTTCATTAACTTTCCAATGCTCGACATAAATTAATTCCGATTAAACGCGCACTTCGACAATTTGTCCCTTGAAAATTTCGAGTGCTTTTTTGATGAGTGGGTCGTTTTTGAATTCTTCGTGAGAAATGACTGCGGGCACTACCTTTTCCGCTTTTGGTTCCGGTGCTCGGGAAATGGCGCCCGTTGGATTTTGAGGCTTCGAGGGTGCCACAGGCATTGCGGCCAATTCATTCGCTGGTGCCGCAACCCGCTTGCGCCCTTGCGCCGGAATCGCCTCAACGAATTTCACCTGCGAATTGGGATGCCCAAATTCCGCCAGTTTCGTTTGGATCAATGTCCTGTTTTTCGGGTTATCAACCAACCCAAGGTGATCTTTGAACTCTGGATCGAAACCGATTAAAAACGTATTCCGTTCAAACGAAACAGGATGAGCTTCCAGGAGGTAAGTCCGCGTAAAAGGACTGGCCCGGCCAACGGCATCCAGGACCTGGGACCAAAGCCGTTCTAGTTTCGAACCGGCATCCTCGCACGCGCTCTCGGGCTGTTTCGGTTGAGCTGGCGGCACGCTCTCTTCTACAATTGCCTTTACCAATAACGGGGGCACCACCGGAACCGAGGCAGCTTCCGCCAGCTCGAAGCTTTGAACTGGAACGACTGCAACAGGAGCGGACTCCGCTACCGCACGCGCTGGCACCGGAGCTGCCCCTTTCCTCGGTAATGCCGCACCCGCTGAAGGTCCCTCTCCAGGCGGCGCCGAGATTCGGAGCGCGTTCAATCTCCCTAAAAGAGCGTCAATGCTCAGAGCATTTCGAGCCTCAATAGCCTTGAGCAACGTAACTTCGATCAAAATCTTCTTGGAAGACACGTCCCGAAGCTTGCCTTCAGCATCCGCAAACACTTCCATCACCCGGGTCAGCGCATCGGCCCGGACATCTGCAGCCTGAAGTTTTAAACTGGCCGCCTCTGATTCAGAAATTTCCAGCAAGTTTCGATCACCGCGCGAAACGACATAGATGAGCAAGTTCCGGAAATGTCCCAGCAAATCCGAAAGCAGCCGCGCGAGGTCTTTTCCGTTCCGGGCCAGATCATTGAATTGTTTGAGCGCTCCTTCGGTATCACCGGAAAGCACCGCGCCTGCAAGCCCAACGATA
>JAQGOX010000027.1 GCA_028293365.1 Verrucomicrobiales bacterium
ATACCAGCCGAGACGCTGCCTCGCTATGCGATGGGAGCCGTCATGGGACTCGTGAATGCAATTGGCAACATCGGCGGGTTCGTGGTCCCCAGCGTCGTCGGCTATTTAAGCCAAAAGTACCAGGGCCGCATACAAATCCCTTTCTCCGTCCTTGGAGGAGCTCTTATCCTCGCAGCAAGCCTGGCCTTTTTGCTCCCAAAATCGAAGCGCCATATCGAGGCGGCGCCGGTGCATTAGCCGATCACAGGGGAGCGAAGAACAATCGCCAGCATCAATTTGAAAAGGTAATCGTTATTAGCGATTTAGGCGGATTCTTAAGTTGCCGCAATTGCGGATTTACGCCATTCTGGGCGCGCATGAATCGCGCCAAAAAAGAAATGGGCCGGTCGTGCAATGCTTTCCTTCTGGCTTCCTGCTGTTTGATCTCTCCACTGATTTGCCGTGCTTCTGAATTGCGAAATGTGGTGCTCGATTGGAACGCATTAATAATCGACGCGATCCGCGCCGATAACACCGGGCCCACCCTGTCAACACGCAATCTCGCAATTCTTCATACTGCAATCTACGACGCAGTGAATTCATTAGAGCGGTCGCACCAACCCTATCAATTCCTTCTGGACCCTCCTGCGGGGACCTTCGCCGAAGGGGCCGCGGTTAGCGCCGCCTACGAAGTGATTAAAACTCTCTACCCTCCAATAAGCGCCCGGGCAGATGACCTTTACAATACGTATGTCGCCGAAACGCCAAAAAACGCAGCCCTAACGAATAGCCTCATGTTTGGCGCCGGGATCGGGCGATTAACACTTGATTCTCGAAGCTCTGATGGCTCGACTACCACGATACCTTATATTCCAAGCGACTTGCCTGGACAATGGCGCCGCACGCCACCTTTTTTTCGCCCACCTTTGGATCCGCAGTGGAGAGATGTAACTCTGTTCTGCCTTCCTGACATTGAGTTTTATGTTCCAGGACCGCCCCCGGCGCTCGATAGCGCGGAGTACGCCGAGGCTTTCAACGAGGTAAAGGCCATTGGTTCGAAAACCAGCAGCGTCCGGACTGCGGAGCAAAGTCAGATTGCGGTTTTCTGGTCGGACTTTTCGTATACCGCCATGCCCCCGGGCCATTGGCACGAGATCGCTGCTCAAATCGTCCAAAATAAAAATCTCAACCTTCAGGAAACTGCCCGCATATTTGCGCTGATCAGTCTCGCTCAGGCAGATTCCGCAATCGTTTGCTGGGAGGCAAAGTTTCGCTATAACTTCTGGAGACCGGTCACGGCAATTCAACGTGCAGACGAAGATGAAAACCCCGCAACGATCGCAGATCCGAACTGGCAGCAATACCTAAACGCTCCTCCATTCCCAGGTTATACGAGCGGTCACAGCACTTTTTCCAAAGCGAGCGCCGTCATACTCGCTCGCTACTTCGGAACCGATGCCCTTTCATTTACCGCGAGTTCCGATTCGCTCCCAGGAGTTTTCCGAACGTTTACCAGTCTTTCCGCCTGCGCCGATGAAGTTGGAATGAGCCGCATTTACGGCGGATTCCATTTTCAGTTTGATAATCGCGAAGGCAAGATTTGTGGACAAAAGATCGCGGAATATGTATCCAGCAATTTTTTACTTCCGAACGACAGATTGCCTTCAATTCATTTTGAGAACATTTTCGATGGAACGCCTATTCTTCACTTGCATGGGCATGCAGGCACAACGTTCGTTCTCGAAACAACTGAAGACTTAAAACAATGGCTGCCCATCTCGACAAACATAGCTAAACCGGGCGGCATTGTTTTTGCGGATTCAACCGGGAGCGCGGAACGACGTTTCAACCGGATTAGGGAGTAGAGCCCTTAACGCTGGACTGCACGGTAGAAGCGGGTCTTGAACGAAGGGGCGGCTGGGTCGTTCACTTTTAACAGCCCGCCAGGAGGAACCGTATTCGTGCTCAAAGAAATCCAATCAATCAGATTGGGCGACCCTTGAAGCGCGAAAATAAGCCCGGGTTCTGCGGTCAGTTCCAACTGAGAGACCCCGTTAAGCAAACCGATCGACGTAAACCGGGCGGAGACCCCGCTACTTATCGAAAAGCCTCCGGAAATAAGGGTCACTGGTGCGACCTGCTGCGCCGAAAGGTTCGCAGCGATCACATTGGCCGGAGTGAGTGCAACCGAACTTCCTGCCGCGGCATTGCCTGTGAACTGCAATGAGAGAATAACGCCGGATGAAATCGGAGAATTATTAGCGGAATAGATAACAATTCGAAGCAGCCCATTTGTCGGCTGGCTGAAGACAATAGATTGGTTCGTCAGAGAGGATCCTGCCACAACGGGGCCTGAGATCAAACGAACTGGATCAAACTGAACATCAAACTGCAACGCCACAGCCAGCGTATCGCTTGTAAAGGTGACAGGGATCAAACCCGCGGTAAACGCCTCTGAGGCCCCTTGCCCAATCGTCAAAGCCGATGCAGCCGTGCAAGCCCCCTCGCTGAACAATAAGATCAGCAACGAGGCAAAAATCGCAGAAATACGGTTCGTTGACGGCTTCACAAAAGTGCAGGTTACATTTCTTAAAAAAATGTTTGGACTTTGTTCGCTGCTATTTGGAAAAAACATTAACGGTTACCTGCTCATTTA
>JAQGOX010000059.1 GCA_028293365.1 Verrucomicrobiales bacterium
GCAACAAATTATATGCTTGTTCTGAGCGATTATCCTGGCCTGAACGCCGTCCGGGAACGCTTTTTTCCTCAGTGTTATTATCAAATGGTTCGTATTCGCATCGCGGAAACGAATTTCGATAATGCAGGCGTTTTTCTGGGGAAAATGATCGAAAATGGGCCTCACGACCCGCTCACGGAACACGCGGTTCTGTTTTTTGGTCAAAGCCTGTCCGATTCCGGTTTCGGAGCTCAGGCTCGCAATGCATTTGCCCGGTTCGAGCAACTATTTCCCAAGTCTCCCTTGCGGCCGCAAGCGGAGCTGGCGACCGCACGCAGTTTCATTTCGGAAAGGGACTGGACCAACGCGCTTACGCATTTCACCGGCTGGATCGCGGCGCATCCGGAGGATCCACTGCGACCTCAGGCCGATTTCGCCCGCGCCTGGGTGTTTTACCAGGCAGGCCAGGAAACCAATGCGTTCAACGCGTTCACAAATTTTGTCTCACAATTCCGAACCAATGAACTCGCAGCGCAAGCGCAAAATTGGATCGCCGATTACTATGGCGATCAGGAAAACTGGTTAATGTCCGAGCAAAGTTACCAGGCTGTATTTCAAAGTACGAATTGGCCAGCTTCGCCGCTGATGTACAGGGCGAAATTAATGGCCGCCCGCACCGCATTTTACCACCAGGGATACGCTGATGCCCGAGCTTACTTAACGAATGTTATAGCCGACCTCCACTGCCCACCGGAAATCCTCCCGGAAGCATTTTTCATTTTGGGGGACGTGTTCGTCGAAAGCAAGATTTTGGATTCAACGAACGCATTGAACAATTTCGTTGATGCCATTTCGGCCTTCAGCCGGATCACACAGCAATATCCGACCGACCGTTTGGCGCCTCTGGCGTGGGGAAAAATTGGCGATTGCCATTTCCAACTCGCCGCGCAAGACCCAAAGAGCTACGACGAGGCGACCAATGCGTACGCGAAGATTCTCGACGGCAAATGGGCCGTTATTCCGGCTGCTGCCATCGATCAGGCAGAAGTCGGGATGGGACTCGTCCTGGAGAAAAAAGCCGAGACCAAGTTGGGCAAAGAGCAGGTTGCGCTCTGGCGGACGGCACTCGACCGGTACCTTAATGTCGTATACGAACGCCATCCGCAGGCCAAACAGGCAGATCCATTTTGGATGAAAAAGGCTGGGATCGCAGCCGGACGGGTTGCGGAATTGCTTGGGGATAAAGAGGCTGCGGCTAAATTGTACCAGCGTCTCGCGGATCGCTTGCCCGCAATGAAAGCGACGTGGGATAAAAAACGGGAAGCCCTGGAGACCGGTGGTGCTTTATAGTTCCGGGCGGGGGATTCGGCAGGCCACTTTTGCAGGTATCGAACGAAATGGGACTGCCGGACGGCACTCAGTCAAAAAGACTTTGATATTGGAAACGACCTACAAATCAGGGAGGATGCCCTGATGCAGCCTGCCCAAATTGAGGATTTACGAGAACGCGTCCGTCAAAATGTGGAAGCGGTTCGCGTGACCGATATTCATACGCATCTTTACGATCCGGCATTCGGTGGCCTTTTGCTATGGGGGATCGATGACCTTCTGGTTTACCATTATTTGATCGCGGAAGGGTTTCGCTGGTTTGACATTTCCTACGATGACTTTTGGGCATTATCGAAGGAACAGCAGGCCGATTTGATTTGGAACGAGTTGTTTATTCGCCATTCGCCGATTTCTGAGGCTTGCCGGGGGGTCATTACCACGCTGAATGCATTGAGCCTTGACCCAAAAAAACGCGATCTTCGGGCTATTCGGCAGTGGTTTGCGGGCTGGAACGTTGAAGACTATACGGGGCACTGTCTGGAATTGGCAGGAGTCAAAAGTCTTTGCATGACGAATTCGCCTTTCGATGAAACCGAGCGCCCGGTCTGGGAACAGGATTTTCGGCGCGACCGCCGGTTCCAGGCGGGACTGCGCCTGGATCCACTGCTTCTCGGGTGGGCCGAAAGCGGCAAAACATTGGAAACCTGGGGGTTTGAAACGCAGGAAGACCTGGGCGGCAAAACTGTGAGCGAAATCAGACGGTTCCTGGCAGAGTGGACTTCGCGGATCGATCCACAATACCTCATGGTTTCCTTGCCTCCCGATTTTCGGTACCCGGATCGGACCATTGGCCACCGAATTCTTAACGAAGCAATATTGGAGCATTGTCGCGAACACGATTTGCCGCTCGCTTTAATGATGGGGGTAAAGCGGGCCGTCAATCCCCGACTCGGGTTGGCTGGCGACGGGGCCGGTCGAAGCGATCTTTCAGCATTGGCGTCGCTCTGTGAACGTTTCCCACAAAATAAATTCCTTGTAACCGTATTGGCGCGGGAAAATCAGCAGGAACTCTGTGTTTTGGCTCGTAAGTTTCGAAACCTCCATGTTTTTGGATGTTGGTGGTTCACCAATGTTCCTTCGATCGTCTCTGAAATGACTCGTATGCGCCTGGAATTGATCGGAATCAGCTTTACACCTCAACATTCGGATGCCCGGGTTCTGGATCAGTTAATCTACAAATGGAAACATTCCCGGCAGGTTATTGGGGGCGTGCTCGCCGACAAATATGCCGAGCTCGCCTCAGCAGGATGGCTCGTTACTGATCAGGAAGTTCAAAGGGATATCGAAGCGCTCTTTGGTGGAGCATTTAGGGATTTTAAAAAACTGAGTCTCCGCTGATCGAGGTTTTTCCAAAAACTTTAAGGTTTTCGTTACTTGCTCATACAAAATTTGTTGGGATAGGTGTCTTTAGGATGGAAGTCAGTGTGATTATCAATGGCAACGAATCCTGGTGCGAAGAGCTTTACGATCGTAAAGCGAAGGAATTGCTCCTGTACGGACGCGCCCTTGGGCTGAGTCACGGCGAAGCGGAGGATTTACTTCAGGAGACGTTCGTCACTTTGATGCGTTTGGCGGAGGCTCCGCGGAACCCCGCTCACTACTGTATTCGCGCTTTTCGTAATCGCGCCTTGAACTTTAAGCGGTCCTTATGGAGACGGGTGACGCGTGAGTTCGAATCATTACGATGGTTTGAGCGCGAACCGGATGAGACCGCCTCAGAAGGAGCCGCAATGCGTTGTCTGGGGCAGTTGCCGCCCGATCAACGCGAGGTGATTGTGTTGAAGATTTGGCACGGGCACACATTTGAAGAGATCGGTGCCTTGCTGGAGATTTCTCCGAATACGGCGGCTGGGCGGTATCGTTACGGAGTTCAGAAATTGAAGGTATGCATGAAGGAACAGAATTATGAACGAATCGAGTTTGATCGAGAATCAGCTTCGCACCTGGAAGCCGCGCCAGCCCTCTGAGCGGATCCGCGAAGCGTTGTTTGGTGAACAGTCCGCTCCCGGGGACATGGCTATCGGCTTGCGTTTTGGAGAAATTACTCGATGGCTGGTCCCGGCGATGGGTTGCTTCCTGCTCGTGATCGGAAGTCTGTCACCGCGCCATAATCTCATTCTGAGAGACAATCGGCATGGATTGCTTGCTTTCGGAGATTCAATTCAAGCTCCTGCTTCCATTAACGATTCAAATACCGAGCAGAACTCGGTTCCCCAACTTGTGGTCGCCGCCTCCGCCCCAGCGGAGCACTCTGGCGACGGTATAAATTCCACTTTGGAATCGACATTCAGATCAAGGTCCCCTTCTAGTATCACCTCTTTTATCAATTTTAGGACGAATACGCTGAGACATTAAGCATGAGTAACGAACCATCGAAAGGCGGAAAAGCAGGGGGAAATCCCAAATCCGCGTCCGGACCATCGGATCCAAAACCATCTGGGCGCCCGGGGGACGGAAATACCCCCGTGGCGGCACCGGTCGCAAATTTATTTCGGCAAATAGACTGGATCACCTTCGCCGTAACGACACTTCTGGTTTTTACAGGATATTTCTTAACACTTGCGCCTAATGTCACTCTGGAAGATTCCGGAGAACTTGCCACAGGCTCGTTCTACGCAGGGGTGCCACACCCGCCTGGTTATCCGGTGTGGACGATATTTACGTGGCTTTTTACCGTTCTGGTGCCTGTTTCAAATATCGCGTATCGAGTTGGCCTGGCGTCTGCAGTTTCTGGAGCCTTGGCGTCCGGCCTCATAGGCTTACTAGTATCCCGCGGAAGCAGCTTGATTCTGGAGGGAATTGCCGATCTCAAGAATCTCGATCGGCGCTGGGAAAACTGGCTTTGCCTCGTTTCCGGCTATGTAGCGGGCATGCTGCTAGGATTCAACGGTTTCATGTGGAGCCAGGCTGTCATCGTCGAAGTATATCCTTTCAGCGTGCTTTCCTTTGTCGGTGTGCTTTGTTGCCTGTTACGCTGGATGTACGCCCCTCAACAGCGGCGTTACCTCTATTGGGCGATGTTTCTGTTCGGGATCTGCTTCACGAATCACCAGACGCTGATCGTTGCGGCAATGGGAATCGAAGTCGCGATCATGGCTGCGCAGCCCCGGCTTGGGCGCGATCTGTTTTTGGCGAACGCGCTGATTTATTTGCTCGGCCTCGTCGCAAAATCCAAAGGGGTAATTACGGCATTCGACGGTAATCCCCCCCTCTTTTTTATCTTCAATGCCGTGGGTATCAGCTCCGCCGCCGGGTTTGCTGTCTTGTCGCTCAAGACGCGCAAAGTTGGAACTGAATGGAAAGTCGTGCTGGGTATGGCAATTGTTTGGGGATTGGGCGCCGCATTCTATTTTTATATGCCGCTCGCCTCGATGACGAATCCTCCAATGAACTGGGGATATCCCCGCACAAAGGAAGGGTTCTGGCACGCCCTCACTCGTGGCCAATACGACAAAACCAATCCGACCAGCGACATCGTTCGGCTATTCGAGCAAATCTGGATGTATGTCCAGGGGGCGATTGAAGAGTTTAATTTCGTTTATTTGCTCATCAGTTTGGTGCCATTCCTGTTCTACCGAAAGATGAACAAACGCGAGCGAGCCTGGCTTGTGGGTTTGACGGCAATTTATCTTTGTTTGGCCGCTCTTCTAATGATCCTGCTGAACCCTTCGTCCGACCGCCAGAGCCGGGAGCAGAACCGCGTGTTTTTCACTGCTTCGCACGTTATCGTCGCCATGGGCATCGGCTACGGTCTCTCGTTGATCGGCGCTGTTTTGCTCACTCAGTATGAGCGTTACCGAAAAATTGCGCTTTGGGCCGCGCTTGGCGCTGCCGGGATTGCGGTTTATGGACTGGCTGATTTGAAAAACTCTTTCAAACTCGACCTTTACAATGCGCTTTTTGTGCTTGGATTGGCTCTCGCCGCCGTCCTGGTAATCTGGAGTTCACCCACCAAAGCGCGCATCGGTATCATCATCGGGCTGTTTGCGCTGATGCCGGTGAATGCGATTTTAGGCCATTGGGCCGACAATGAGCAGCGCGGGCATCTCTTCGGTTTCTGGTTTGGTCACGACATGTTCCGGCCGCCATTTACGCACGCGGATAAGAAACCTATTTATCCGGAAATGCCTTTCAATACGGTGCTGTTTGGTGGCACCGATCCGGGCCGCTTCAATCCGACCTACATGATTTTTTGCGAAAGCTTCATTCCTGGTTCGAAAAAAGTGGATCCCACTTTTGATCGCCGGGATGTTTATTTGATTACCCAAAACGCTCTCGCTGATGGGACCTACTTGAGTTATATCCGCGCGCATTATAATCGCAGCACGCAGATCGATCCTCCTTTCTTTGTAAATTTCTTCCGTTCACAGCGCGAAGAGGAGGAACAGCGCACGAATTTGTTTGCGAGCATGTTCGTGCCTTTGGATCGCTATTTTACGGCTCTCGGAGCCCAGGTTGAAGCGCGCCGGCGCAAGGAGGGGGTTTATCCGATGAAGGAGATCAGCACTCCTTCACCGAAGGATTCGGAAAAAGCGTTTTCCGATTACATCGCCGAAGCTCAGCGACGATTGCAGCACGATATGCAGGCTCCGAATGAGCCTAAGCAGATCAAGCCCGGCGAAGACGTCCGCATCGTCGATAATAGAGTCTCCGTTTCCGGCCAGGTCGCGGTCATGGCTATCAATGGATTGCTCACGAAAGTCATTTTCGACAATAACCCTACCAACGAGTTTTATGTCGAGGAAAGCTTCCCATTGGATTGGATGTTTCCGCATCTGACTCCATACGGAATCATCATGAAAATCAATCGGCAGCCCGTGCCTGAGATCACGGACAGCATGGTGAAGGACGATCACGAGTTCTGGAGTCAATATTCCTCACGTTTTATTGGGAATTGGATCACTTATGACACTCCGGTCAAGGATGTTTGCCAATTTGCGGAAAAAGTTTATTTAAGGCGTGATTTTTCGAATTTCAAAGGAGACCCGAAATTCGTTCGCGATGACAACGCACAAAAGGCCTTCTCGAAACTCCGCAGCGCGATTGGAGGTATCTACTTCTGGCGTTTGAGTCAGTCGAAAACCACGGTTGAAAACCAGCGCATGGTGAAGGAAGCAGACTTCGCGTTTAAACAATCATTTGCCTTCTGTCCCTACAGTCCTGAGGCGGTTTATAAATATGTGAACCTCCTGATCAATGTTAACCGCTCCCAGGACGCCCAGGATATTGTGCGCACGGCGATCAAGTTTGATCCGGAAAACCTGGCTATGCACAGCCTGCTGCAAAATATCGAGGATATTCGCAAAGGGCAGACTCAAGCGATCACCGGCGCGACCCAACTCGCCATGGTGGAACAGCAATGGAAATCAAACCCATCGAATCTCCAGCTCACCTTTCAACTGGCGTCGATGTACCTGCAAATGCAGCGAACCAACGAGGCAGTCGCATTGCTGGATAAACTGCTCGCCACCCGCGGAGATGACGCTCAGACGATTCTTTCCGTTGCCCAGGCTTATGTGCAGGTCGGAAACGGGGTAGGCCTCGTGGGAGCTTTGGAAAAGCTGGTGAAGATCATGCCTGACAATCCGGAATCCTGGTATGACCTGGCGCGCGCTCAGGCGGCGCTCAATCGAACCACGCCTGCTTTGGAATCGCTTACACGAGCCATTACCTTGAGCAACGTCCGCCTCGTCAAGGAGCCGAAAGCGCGGAACCTGCAGAAAGATGCCGCGACCGATCCTAGTTTTGCGGCAATTCGCCAAACTCCTGAATTCCTCAAAGTGATATCGGCAAAATAGCTGATCGGGGTCGGGTTTCTCATCAAAACGGGCGGAAATGACAGTCTGTCATTTCCGTTTTTTTTGCGTTTTATGCCTAGAGGACAAGATCGGCTGTCTGAGCAAACCACGACCCAATGGCAGAGAATTCGTTCCGGTAATAATGAACCTTCTCCGGTCGATTTATGTCCAAAAGTGTTGAATTGCAATGGCTTTGCGGCTGAATCGATACAACCATTAGTAGGGTTGCCTGATTCTTTGACCACATCATATTGTGGTTTCCGCTTTACAAGCCACAATCCATCGTGATTTTATCTGGTCATGTATTTAAAGAACCTCACTGCGCTCGGCTTTAAATCGTTTGCGGATAAAACCTCGTTAAACTTCGTCCCGGGAGTGGCCGCCATCGTGGGACCGAACGGGTGTGGTAAATCAAATATTTCCGATGCCATCCGCTGGGTTCTTGGGGAGCAATCCGCCAAGGCGTTGCGAGGGGGTGAAATGGCCGATGTCATCTTCAATGGAACTGATTATCGCAAACCCTTGGGGATGGCCGAAGTCTCCTTGACTATTGGAGATGTCGATCAGGACGAGTTGAAGGCAGCAGGGGTTGAGGTCGCCTACAATGAGGTTACGATTACGCGCCGGGTTTTTCGGGACGGTGGCAGCGAATATTTCATCAATAAGACCGCGTGCCGTCTCAAAGATATCCAACAGCTCTTTATGGGGACTGGCATGGGCCGGAGCAGCTATAGCATCATGGCGCAGGGTAACATTACGCAGATCATCTCCAGCAAACCGGATGATCGGCGAATGGTCTTCGAGGAAGCGGCCGGAATTACCAAGTTCAAGTCGCAGAAAAAAGAAACACTGCGCAAACTCGAGCATACCGATCAAAATCTTTTGCGCATCGCCGATCTGATTCGGGAAGTCAAACGTCAGATCGGCTCATTGCAAAGGCAGGCGGGCAAAGCCCGCCGCTACAAGCAATTAATGACCGAATTGCAGCATCTGGATACGCAACTCGCGCGTCATCAATTCGACATTTTGCAGGCAGAAATCAAGGAACGTGAAACCAGCGTTGAAAAAATTCGAGTCGAAGCCGAATTATGCGGTGAAAGCGTGTTAAGAGGCGAAAATGAAGTCACGCAATTGCGCGAGCAACTTTCCGACCTGGAGCAGCAAATCAGTGCCGCACAGCATCATGGTCTGGAGCTGAAGAGCCAGATTGACCGCCACGAAAGCCGCATTCATTTCAATGAGGAACGGTTGCATGAACTGGATTCGCAAAATGCGAAGGCGCTCAGCGACATCACCCAGGGCGATGAGCGCCGCGCTGCCGCCGGGGAAGAATTGCGCGTTGTAAGTGAGCAATTGCAGACATCGTCAGTCGCCCTGGAAAACCATCGCGCCGCGCAACAAAGCAAACGGGAGGCGGTTCAGCAGGTGGAGCGCGAATTGGTCCAAAAGCAGGAAACGTTGCGCAAAATGCAGAGCGATGCTTTTGCCGCCGGACAGCAATTAACGCGCGTGCGGAATGAAATCAATAGCCTGGATCTCCAAAAACAAGGAAATGCCATCCGGCTGGAAAAATTATCGGCCGAGAAGATACAGTTGGAGGAAGAGCGTTCCCGATTAGAGGAGCGGTTGCAGGATTTCGCCGCAAACGTCGAAGCTGAGAAGCTCACTGTCCAGAGCAGCCGGGGAACGGTCGAGGAAAGACAGTTGCGACTTCGCCAGATTCAGGAAGAACTGAACAAAGCCTCGCAAAGCCTTGACGGCGTTCTTCGACAACAAGCCGAAAAGCGCTCCCGCTTAAATGTGCTCGAACAACTGCAGCATGATTACGAAGGGTTTAGTGCCGCGACACTCGCTGTTTTAAAGGGTGCGAAAGGTGTCGTTGGTTCTCTAACGGATCGAATCCGCGTTCCGAATGAATATATCGCGCCTATCGAGTTGGCTCTGGGCCACCATCTGCAGCTTGTCCTGACGGAAAATACTGAAGCGGCGCAGGCTATTTTTGCCGACCTGACCAACAATAAAAAGGGCAGGGCGAGCATCGCTGCTTTATCGCTGTTGCAGGGAATTGCGACTGAAGAAGGAGGACAAACCGAAGCATCGTTGCCGGAAGGAGCCGTCTCCGCACTCTCGGTGATGACTGTGGAGGAGTCGATCCGGCCACTGCTGCAGAGATTATTGGGACGAACGTTAATCGTTCCCAACCTTGAGGCGGCGACTGCGCTCTGGGCTCAAACCGGCGGACTTTTTGATTTCGTGACTCAGGGGGGCGAGTTGCTGACGAGTGAGGGTGTTTATACCGGCGGCACCGGGAATGGTTCCGCCAAAGCTTCGAGCTCGGTGCTTGGTCGTAAAAACCAAATTGAAGAGCTGCAAAACGCCGCCGCCGCCCTGCAAGAACAGGTCACCGAAGCCAGTCGCCAGAAAGGCGCGCTTCAGAGCGAGCAAACGGCCCTTCAGGCCAGCTTGCAGCAGGCGCAGACGGAACTGCGCACCCAGGAGGTGGCCATCGCCACGCGCCAGGGTGAATTCAAAGCTCTGGATAACTCGCTCCGCACGCTCCACCAAAAAATCGATACGGTTATTTATGAGATTCAAAGTCTCTCCCGTCAGGAACAGGAAGGAACGGAAAAGCGCAATAACCTGGCCACTCGCATCGCCGAACTCGAAGTAAATGAAACGTCACTGCAACAACAACTGACCGATCTGAATGCGGCGATCGAATCGTTGCGGCAACAACGGGATCAGGCCAATGCCTCACTGACCGAAACAAAAGTCGCTCTGGCTACCGACGAACAGTTGTGCGCTTCGTTCAAGCAACAACAGGGCACGCTTCAGCATCGCGTCCGCGAACTGACCCAATTGGTCGAACATCGTCGCAGTGAAGTTTCATCGTTTGTGGCCCGGCGTGGGCAGTTTGAGTCCGAAATTGCTGAGTCGCGCCAGAAGATCGACGGGCTGCAACACCAGCGCGATCAGGTGAATACTCAAATGGCTGAACTTTCCGAACACAAAGTGGTTCAGGTAAATGGAGTCGAAGAGCGTGAAGAAGCATTGCGCGACCGCCGTCGGCGCTTGGTCGAGCTGCAAAGTCAGCGCGGAACGCTCGAAGTAGAATTGGCGCAAAAGGGGATGACCGTGCAAAACATGCGCCAACGAGTTCAGGAAAAGTACCAGGTTAACCTGGACGACATTCGGAGTGAATGTATCACGATCACTATTGCCAGTGAAGGTCCCGCCAGCGTCGAAACCATAACGCCGGAAGAAATGCAGACCCGGGGCCTCGCGACCAACTGGTCCGCTGTTGCGGAACAGGTCGCCGCGCTGCAAAAGCGCCTTGACGAAATTGGTCCAGTGAATCTGGTTGCGATTGAGGAGTATGAAGAAACCGAACAGCGCCATATATTCCTGACGACCCAGCATGAGGACCTTGTTAAAGCGAAGGAGCAATTGCTCGATGTGATCCATCGCATCAATTCTCAGACCAGGGAGATGTTCACGGAGACGTTCAACAAGATTCGGGACAACTTCCGGAACACGTTCACCGAAATATTCGGAGGCGGGAAAGCCGACCTGATTTTGGTCAATGAAGGCGACGTTCTGGAAAGCGGGATTGATATAGTCGCCCGTCCCCCGGGCAAACAACTGCAAAGCATTTCGTTGCTCTCCGGCGGTGAACAGACCATGACTGCCGTGGCGCTGCTCTTCTCGATTTATCAGGTCAAGCCCAGCCCGTTCTGCGTGCTGGACGAGCTGGACGCGCCGTTGGATGAATCGAACATCAACCGTTTCATCCGTATCCTGCAGCGGTTTCTATCGCACTCTCAATTCATCATTATTACCCACAATAAACGCACCATCGGCATGGCTGATGTGCTTTATGGGGTTACAATGGAGGAGCATGGCGTGAGCAAAATCGTCAGCGTGAAATTCCACAAATCCGACGAGCAGATCTCGGATCAACAGAAGCAGGGGATGACCCCGCTCGTCCCGGCCGCGCAGGTGCCGAATCTGGCCATCGCCGAAGATCGGTTGCACGCCACAGGCGAAACCATCGACGTGGCCATGTCAAAGTAGGCAGGACGAGCGATGTCGCTTTTTATTCTCGTCCAGCAGCCGTGATAAATGGCTTTAGCTCTTCCATGAGCTTCACGAAGCCTTCGAGAGTGACTTGCTGGGCGCCATCGCTCCAGGCTTCCGCGGGATTTGGATGAACCTCAATGAGCAGCGCGTCCGCCCCCATGGCAACTGCACCCTTGCACATGGCCACTACGAGGTCGGCCCGTCCTGCGCCCTGGCTCGGATCGATCACGATCGGGCAGTGCGATTCCTTTTTTATGATCGGAATCGTCGAGAGGTCGAGAGTGTTGCGTGTGTAGGTTTCGAAAGTCCGAATTCCTCGTTCGCAAAACATCAAATTCGCGTTTTCATTGGCGAGAATATATTCGCCGGCGAGGAGCCATTCTTCGATTTTCATCGAGAGTCCTCGTTTCAGCATCACCGGCTTTCCGGTCTTCGCGGCCGCGATCAGCAGTTGGAAATTCTGCGCGTTGCGCGCCCCGATCTGAATGATGTCGGTATATTCGGCAACCATATCCGCATGGTCCTGTGAAAGCAGTTCGGTGATGATACCCAAGCCGGTTTCTTTGCGGGCTTTCGCCAGCATTTTCAGACCTTTTTCGCCGAGACCTTGAAACTCGTAGGGAGATGTGCGCGGTTTGAATGCGCCGCCGCGGAGAATTGTGGCACCGGCTGCCTTGACCGCATGGGCGGTAGTCAGGAGTTGCTTTTCGCTTTCGACCGAGCAAGGTCCGGCCATGACCTGGAATTTTTTTCCGCCGATCAGGTTTCCGCGAACATTAATGGTTGAATTTCCCCGGTGTGCTTCGCGAGAGACCAATTTGTAGCGTTTTTGGACTGGCATGACATTTTCGACCTGGGTCCAGGCGCTGAGCGTTTCAAGGGACCCGTGAGTGCGTTCATCTCCAATCGCTCCGATCACCGTGCGTTCCACGCCTCGCATGATATGCGGCTTGTAACCGAGTTTTCGAATTTCTTTAAGCACGGCGACTTCGTCTTTCTTGCTGATGTTTGGTTTTAAAACAATGATCATAAACTTGTCCGCTAACGCGCCGTGGCTAATAAAAAAGCCGCAGGCGTTCACCTGCGGCTCGGGTTAAATTTCGTTTTTCAACGCAGCCCGAGACGCAGGTTTCCGAAGCTAAAATAGCTCCAGCGAAACAGGCGGCTAAAAGGCTGGCTGCGTTGATTCATTCGCATTGAACCGTAACAAACTCCGCAATTCCGTCAATGCCCGATTTAAGAACCCGGGAGAAAATTCTGGGGACCTTCGGGATTCTCCTTGCGTCCGCACGGGCAAGGCGAAATCTTTGCGGGCATGGAACAACCAGATCAATTACGGGAACTTTTTCGGATGCAAAAGGCGCTGAACCAGCGCATCGGGGTAAATACCGATGGCATGACCCCGGAAGAGAAAACGAAATGGCTCCTTAATTACACACGAGCAATGACACAGGAACTGGCGGAATTGACTGATAGCGTCCCCTGGAAATGGTGGGCGAAATATCAAACGCTGGATGAGCAGAATGCTCGCGTCGAAGTGGTCGATTTATTTCATTTCCTCATCAGCGCGGCGCAGGTTCTCGGGATGTCTGCAGACGACGTTTATGCCGCTTATCTGAAGAAAAACGAAGTGAATTTCAAACGCCAGGAATCCGGCTATGTGAGCAAGGATCACTCCGATTCGAAGCATATTTGACGCATTGAAGAGTCAGGCACAAATGGGTTCCCCCAGTCGTAAACGCGTCCGTCCACGATCGGATTGGCCGGAGGATATCAGCACGGTGCTGATATCCCAAACACGGCTGCGGAGAAGGGTGGGCGAACTGGCCTCCGAGATCGAACGGGATTATGCAGGCCTTGACCTGGTAATTGTCGCTTTGCTTAACGGTACCGTCGTGTTTCTCGCGGATTTAATCCGGCAGCTTCAGCTTCCTCTCCGGCTCGATTTCATTGGAGTTTCGAGCTACCGTGAGGGGGTGGAATCGAAGGAATTGGTGATGACCAAAGAATTGCGGCTCGATGTAAAAGGTCGCGAGGTCTTGATTCTAGATGACATTCTGGACACCGGACGCACGATGGCATTGGTTTCCGACAAAATTCGGAAGCTAAAACCGCGCAGCATGAAAATATGCGTTTTGCTGGACAAGCCTTCCCGCCGGCTGGCAAAAGTGTCGGCTGATTATACCGGCTTTGAGATTCCCGATAAGTTTGTCATCGGATACGGGCTCGATTTCGCGGAACGCTATCGGAACCTTCCGTTTATTGGAGTGTTGAAACCGCGCATCTACGAAGCATCGGCATGAAGGTCAAAGTCTTCTTCTACTCGTATTTCAAGGACCTGACGGGATGTGCGGTGGCTGAAGAAATCATTTCAGAAAATGCAAAAATAGCCGATTTAATGAACCAGCTTTATGCCAGGTTTCCGAAATTGACTGCGATGGCCAACTCCACATTGATCGCGGTGGGAGTGGAATATCAAGGCCGCAGCTATGTCCTGCGCGAAGGAGACGAGGTGTCGCTCTTTCCGCCAGTGCAAGGTGGGTGAGGGATGAAGCGCGAGCTAACGATCACATCGGGACCATTGGATGAAGCGGCGCTTGCGTTGGGTCGGGAACGCTCGACGAAGGCGGGGGCCGTGATCGTTTTTCTCGGAGTCGTCCGCGATGAGGAAAATTCGGTCCCGATTTCCATCCTTGAGTATGAAGCTTTTGAAGGCATGGCCCGCCATCAGTTCACGAAGATTTTTGATCAGGTGGAAACCCGCTGGCCGATCGAATCGATTCGACTGATTCATCGCATCGGGGCGGTTGGCACAGGAGAAGCTTCGCTGTGGGTGGAAGTGATGGCACCCCATCGCGGGGAAGCGTTTGCGGCGTGTCAGTTCACTATTGATGAAATGAAACGAGTCGTGCCGATTTGGAAAAAACCAGTTCCAGTAGCATCATGAATGAGTCACTGCAGGTGCGTCGCGCCACCCTTGAGGACCTGGGACAATTACGGAGCCTTTGGTCCAAAGTGAAACTCGATCCGTTATCGCTCGAGAAGCGACTGACCGCGTTTCAAGTGATTGAAAGCAGTGGGATCGTTGCCAGCATCGGAATTCAAGTTGCCAGCCAGCAGGGACTGGTTCATTCCGAGGCACTCTCGAATTTCACGCAGCGTGACCAACTTGCTCCCATCCTTTGGGAACGCATTCAGGCTCTGACGCGAAATCATGGACTTCATCGCGTTTGGATCGATGAGCCTGATCCTCGCTGGATTCAGTTCGGATTCGTTCCGGCCACGCCGGCCCAAATCAAGAAACTACCGCCCGAATTTGGATCGGGAAAGGAATGGCATGTCATTCAATTGAAGGATGAGAGCATCGCCACTTTAAGTCTCGAACAGGAATTAGAGCTTTTCAGTCAGGCGCAAAAACAAAGCACCGAAGATATCCTTCGCCAGGCGCGGAGGTTCAAACAATTCGCATACGCACTGCTTTGGCTGGCAGTGGCCGGCCTGGTAGCCATCCTTTTTTATACATTTCGGCATCCAGTCGATATGAAACGG
>JAQGOX010000077.1 GCA_028293365.1 Verrucomicrobiales bacterium
GGGCAAACCCGCACGGTGAACGCCTATCGTTTGATAGCGCCTGGAACGGTCGAAGAAAAAATCTGGGATTTGCAACAGCGCAAAGCCCAAACCATCGTCGATGTTCTAGGCGAAGAAGGCTTCGCGCGCAGCTTGACGAAGACCGATCTGGAGTATCTTTTTTCGGAAGACTAGGGGCAACGCTTAAGCCCTGGCATGCTAGAGAGAGACAACAGGATCTTGGAGGAAATGCATGCGGACCCGGTCAGGGCGTTTCAATGGATCGAAGTAGCCGTGGACTGCATCTGCTACCATTGCACTCAATTCATCGAAAGAGTCTCCTTGCGTCGTGATGCCTCCGCGACCGGGTGCATCGTCCCAGCGCGCGACGAAACCGCCGGTTTCTGCATCTGGTTCTACGATAAAAGTAATCTCACGCATCCGTTATAATTATGCGTTTTTTACTTTTGGGTGCAACTTTCAAAGGCCGGTTCGACTTAGTCATTTGCTCTTTCAGCGTTGACGCGCGATTTGCCGGAATGTTCGTCGTTATTTAATTTGGAAAAACTGTTTCGCAGCCTTAGAGGAAGGGGCGGGGTGGCACCGGCCTGGGAGCAGACGTATGCGGCTACTTTGGCGGCCAGTTCGTGCATTTCATCCAGGTCCATCCCATTGAGCAAACCAAGCGTCAATGCAGCAGTAAACGAATCTCCAGCTCCCACCGTATCGACGATCTGCACAGGAATGGGGCGTTGTTCGGACCAACGTCCGTCCTGGAAGAGCAGGCTCCCTTCGGAGCCGCGGGTTAAAGCAATCAGGCGCAGTTGAAATTTTTCGGCGAGCTTCTCAATTTGCGCTTTCGAGGTTCGACCCGTCGCAAACATGTGGGCAATGATCGGCAATTCAGAATCGTTCAATTTGAAAACGTTTGCGAGGCGCAAGGACTGTTCAACAATCTCCTGAGAATAAAACTTTTGACGCAGGTTGACGTCAAAAATCCTCAGTGCATTTTCCGGGGCTGCTCCGACCAGACGCTGAATAGCGGCACGGGAAATCGGGCTGCGCTGGGCGAGACTTCCGAAACAAAGCGCATCGGCTTCTTGAACCGTTTCCAGCGCGTGCTTCGTTGCCTGCAGCCGATCCCAGGCAACATTTTCATGAATCGTGAAGTGCGGAACCCCCTCTTTTGAAAGTGTTACCGTGACCGTACCGGTGGGGCTTTGATCATCGACCTGAACGGTTTTATCCGGCAATCCCAATTCTTTAAAACGCACGAGGATTTCGCGGCCTAATGGATCGTTACCGATGCGGGTTATCGCCCCGCCCGAGGCTCCGAGTGCATGAGCGTGATACGCAAAGTTGGCCGGAGCACCACCGAGTTGTTTGCCAGCAGGAAGCAAGTCCCACAGAACTTCACCAATTCCAATGACTTTGAAACTCATACGTGGCAATGGGCGTTAAGCGATTCCGAGGCGCTTTTGTATTTCTTCAAGCGGAACACCTTTTGTTTCTATAACCATGGTCTTCACCCAGATGAGCTGGAGCACCATCATCCCGCAGAAAAAGAGGAAAACGTAACCCGGCGGAAACGCCGAAACCATTTTTGGAAAAAACGTCGTGAGCATTGCGGCAAATATCCAATGTGTGAAGCTTCCGAGCGCCTGGCCTTCCGCTCGCTGGCGGTTGGGAAAGATTTCTGAGATCAATACCCAGATCACGGCTCCCTGGCCAACTGCGTGGGCGGCGATAAATGCGAAAATGCAAATCGGAACAATACTGAAATGTTGTGTGAAAAAAGCCCAGGAAACCAACCCAAGCGAAATAATGTAACCGAACGAACCGATATAAAGAAGCGTTCGCCGGCCCACGCGGTCGATGAGCCAAAGGCCCACGAAGGTAAAAATCAGATTAGTGATGCCGATGCCGACCGACTGGAGCAGGGCGGCTTTTTCGCCCAGGCCGGTCATCGCGAAGATGCGTGGAGCGAAATAGAGAATCGCGTTGATCCCCGAAAGTTGGTTGAAGAAGGCCACGAAGAAAGCCAGCAGGATTGGGCGCTGCAATCGTTTCGTCCAGAAACGTTCAGAGGCAGATTGCTCTGAGGTTCCGGCCCGGATTATATCAGCTTCGGCATCGATCTCGGCCGCGGATGCGGTCGGACGAATCAACTGCAGAACGGCCGTCCCCGCTTTCCGATCGTTTTTTCGGGTGAGCAGCCACCGGGGACTTTCAGGAATTCCAAAACAGAAAAGCGTATAAAGTAGCGATGGAAATGCGGCGACCCCAAGCATCCATCGCCAGGCATTCTCTCCGATTCCCGAGAGCATCGCGTTGGAAGCAAAGGCGACGACGATGCCAAAAACGATGTTGAACTGAAACATGCCCGCGAGGCGTCCGCGATGTCCGGGAGGCGCAATTTCCGAAATATAAAGCGGAGCTACTACCGTCGAAATCCCAATGCCGACTCCCCCGATCATTCTTGCGAGAATGAAAATATAAACGTTCGGCGCGAGCCCGGTTCCAATCGCCGAAATCAGATAGAGCACGCCGATCCACAGCAAAGTGGCTCGCCTGCCAAAACGATCCGTGGGCCAGCCACCAATCAAGGAACCGAGCACAGTACCATATAGAGCTGAGCCCATGGCAATTCCATGAAGGCCCGCGTTCAGACCCCAGAGCGTCTGGATCTTTTGCTCCGCGCCGGAAATGACGACGGTATCGAAGCCGAAAAGGAATCCAGCCAGCGCTGAAGTAAGGGACCAGAAGAAAATTCGGCCGCTTAATGGCGCGGCCGGTTCCGCTACCTCCGGAGGTCTGGACAGGTTTGTTGCAGACAAATTGGTCATGCTCATGTTTTGACGTGTCGATCGGGTTGCGGAGGATATTGTGCAAGGTTCGGTTCGGAATTGCACGCCAGGAATGCATTCTCGTTCATTTTCATGGGTCCGACTTGGTTTATCGCGGTTGATCTTCCGTTGACACTGGTTTTGCGATCGTTACAGTCCGAGCTGATTCCAAACAAACTCACCTAACTTATCATCAAAACTTATGAGAAGAACTGTTTTGGTCTTAACCCTGTCCCTCTGGTGCATTGCCGGATCCGCGCGGTGTGTTGCTGCCGGCCTGCCTGATAAACAACCCAATCTGATCCATATCTGGCGCGAATCGCTGAAGCCAGGTCGTGGTGCCGAGCATGCGAAGAGTGAATCGGGATATGTCGCGGCCTATGATAAAGCCAGGTCTCCCGCCAATTATCTCGCGCTGACCTCCGAGACCGGGGCGGATGAAGCCTGGTATATAAGTGCCTGGGATTCTAATTCCGCAATGGGTGAGGATCGAAAGCGCGAGGACAAGGATCCGGTACTGACAGCGGAACTGGCCCGGTTGGACCGTATTGATGCCGATTATGTTACCGCAATCAAAAAAACCGTTGCTAAGGCTCGGCCGGATCTCAGTGTGGGCGAATTTCCAGATCTGGCCAAAGTGCGTTTTTTTGAAATCACCATTTTCCGGCTTCGCCCGGGTCGCGACTCTATTTTCGAAGCAGGAGCGAAGGCTTACGTCGCCGCGGTAAAGCGCGCGTCTGTCAAAACCGGTTCCCGGGTTTACGAAGTCGTCGCGGGAATGCCGGGGCCGAGTTTCATTGTGTTTACCTCTTTGGTGGACTATGCGCAGTTCGATCAGTTGGCCACCAACTGGAATGCCGTTTGGACCGCGGCAACTCCCCAGGAACAGACTGCGATGAAGAACCTGGAAAGTGAGGCTGTGATCGAAGAAGAGACAAACCGATTCAAGGTTGATCCTATCCAAAGCTACGTTTCAAAAGAAACGCGCGCCAAGGATCCGGAATTCTGGTCGCCAAAATGAAAAGTTATTCTGGCAGACGAATCGGCTTGAATTAGCCTGCTGTTAAAGGCTCGAAGAGGCCCTCGATTCAAGAAACCGAGCGCGGAAATGTGTGCCGAGCACGAATCCGCGGCAGCTCCGCCGAGCCACGATTGTGTCTGTTTACCCAACGGCAGCTTTTTCTCCATCCGACTTCCATCTTGCCCACCTTTAACCACACTCGGAACCACCATCATAACCTATGTCCGGTTTTTGATTCTGCGGGTAACATCTCTCAGTGAACGATATCACCGACCAACAGCTTCTTAAGCAATTCGCGGAAACGCGGGCCGAGGAAGCGTTTGAAGAGGTCATACGTCGTCATGTCGACCTGGTTTACTCAGCGGCGAAACGATTGGTGGTCGATCCCCATCTTGCCGAAGATGTCACCCAGGCCGTCTTTGCTGTTCTGGCAGAAGAGCCTGCCGAAGTCATGCGGAAACTTCAGGACGGTGCGCCTTTGTCCGGCTGGTTGCATTTAACAACCCGGAATATCGCTGCCAAAACGGTTCGTACCGAAATGCGTCGGCGTGCGCGGGAAGAGAAAGCCAGCACCATGCAAGACCTCTCCTCGACTTCTCATGATCCGGAATGGGATAGGATCGCTCCGCAACTCGACCACGCGCTGGCCCAACTTTCCGAAAATGATCGTAACGCCCTTCTGCTTCGTTTTTTCGAGCGCAAGACGGCGCGTGAAATAGGGCATTCCCTTGGCCTCAGTGAGGAGGCGGCGCAAAAGCGCGTCCAGCGCGCTTTGGAAGGTTTGCGGCAAATCTTTGCGCGGCGCGGCGTCGCCGTTCCCGCCACTTCGCTTGCAGCGTTTCTGGCGTCAAATGTCATTGAGGCATCACCACTCGCGCTGGTGAATACCATCGCGAAAAGCATTCTTATCGGTGGAGTTGCAACAGTTTCCTATGCACCGGCAACTGGCACTTTCTCAAAGCTCTTCACCTCCTTTGTCATGACCAAAACCCAAACCACCATTCTTATTGGGCTGACCGCTGGCTTCCTGATTCCTCTAGGTCATCAGCATTTGGTATTGAACCAGCTTCGAGCTGAAGCCTCGTCCAACCCGGGTCCGACTCAATCGCCCGTCGCTGGCCCGCCATCTTCAAACGCCGCCGCCGATGAGGCCGGCAAAGAAATCGAAGAAATCGCGACGTTGCGGAGGCGGGCCGATGAACTTCGAACGGCTATAGCTGCGCGGCGTTCACTAAAAAAGGCAGCGCGAATAACGGAACGGGTCCAGGCGGGTCCGGTCCTCATTTCCAATGGGCGCCAGGAATTACTCAAGAATCTGGTTTTCGCCGGCAACTCGACACCAGAAGCGGCGCTGCAGTCTTTGGTGGCGCTAAAGCGGGATGGCGATCTGGATCAAATATCCGATCTGATCGTGCTTCCTCCAAAGGATGTTGACGAATGGAACGCATCTTTGGCCTCTTCAGAGAAACGAACCGAACTGGTCCAATCCCTCATTGAAGACATGCAGGGAGTCACCATTTCTTCAGGCTGGGATGGAAAAGAACTCCACGAGGATAAGATCTGGCCGAAAGATCGTGATGCCGAAGCGATCATTTCCATTCAGGAAAAATCAGTGATTGATGACCGCAGGGTCCAATTTCAAGTCAAGATTGTCCGGGGCGCTCAGACACGAGTCGATACGTTCATGTTCGGTTTGACCTCAAGCGGATGGAAGGAAATCGGGATCTGAAGTTCGGCCTAATTCCAATGCGCTCCTTCCTTTTTATTACACTTCTTTTGCTCGTTGCGTTCGTTGCGATTTGGTGTCGAGATCGTGCAGCGATTGAAAACGCTCGCCGATTGTTGGCTAATCGCAATCACGTCGCAAAGGGCACCTCGGTTTGGCATTCGCGCAGTGACACGAATACTCTCCAATCTGCCGTCCACCGGCCCTCGGCCAGTTTGCTGCAACTCCGTGCCGAAGTTACCGCGCTTCGCAATGAACTTGATTCACCCATTCCCGCCCAAATTTCCAAAGAACAAGCGGCCGATGACTGGACCCTTGTGCATAGTGCCGCGAAACCATCCGAGCAACCCGGCTTCGTTTCGTTTGCCAATGTAAAAAACTTGGGATTCGCGACCCCTGAAACCGCTTTCCAGTCGTTCAATTTTGCGATGCGCCATCAGGACAAAGAACCGGTCGACGACACAACGCGAACGATGGAACTATGGGACGTGC
>JAQGOX010000906.1 GCA_028293365.1 Verrucomicrobiales bacterium
GTTTTGGAACAGATATTCTGGCAATTCATCGGAACTGCGGATTAGGCGGGACTCTGGCGCCGCCGCGATGAAAATCCTGACCCTGAGTAATTCTTCCTTAATCGAATCGCAAGGATCGGGTTATGTCATTTTGAACTTTGCGAATGGGATTCGCAGTCTCGGTCATGATATTACGTTAATTGGGCCCGACGAGACCGTGCTCTTGCCAGGAGTAGGCAATGCACGTTCCCTCCGGCTGGCCCTCGGAATGTGGAAATCGGCTTCGGATTTGGCCGGAAAATTAAATCCGGACATTATCGAGTTTTATGGCGGAGAAGCATGGCTGGCGACGGATCGTCTAAGCCGACGACGTGGACGTACATTCAGAATCGTAGCGCATTCGAACGGTATCGAAACGTTCAAAGCTGAAACGTTGAAACGCTATAAACTGCCCGATACGGCAGATGGACGGCCGCCCAAATGGTATCAGGGCCACTTGCGTTTGCCGGTCAAAAAGGCGTTCGTGAAAGCAGACGCTGTTGTTACCGTAAGCCAAAGGGAGGCCGATTATGTCGTTGATGCTGGGTTCCAGCCTTCTGAAAGGGTGCTCGCGATCAACAATGCGCTCAGTGAACAGTTTCTCGGTCAGCCATTCCAAAACGACCGTCCCCGGGTAATCGGCTTTTGCGGTTCGTGGCTCAAAAACAAAGGGATCGACCTGATTGTAGAGGATGTGACGGCGGTGCTGCGTTTGGAGCGGCAATGGAAGCTGCATCTGGTGGGCGGGGGAAGCGAATTTCGGGCTGAAACTTATTTTCCGCGAGATGTTTTGCCTCAGGTTTTGGTCACGAGTTTCGTTGCCGATAAAAGCGAGTTAAGAAGACTCTACCATTCCTGGGCCATCGCATTGATGCCCTCCATCTATGAAAGCTTCGGCCTCGTAGCAGCGGAAGCTTTGTCCTGTGGTTGCGCGCTTATCGCAAGCAATACCGGTTTTCCGGCGGAATTGAAGCATGAGGCTGAGTTTCTTTTGTTACCGCAACCTGCTTCACCTCATCTTTACAATGCGATTTTGCGATTGATACGTAACGAGCCTTTGCGCGTTCGGATCGCCCAGGGCGGTTGGCGTCATGTCCAAAAGCTGCGATGGAACGAGAGCGTTAAGAGTCTGGAATCGTTTTACACTGAGGTGTTAAAAATGGACCCTCATTTGGACCGATGAGAATTGTGTTTCTGACTGCTTGTCTGGAACCGGGCAGGGATGGTGTAGGCGACTATACCCGATTATTGGCTGAAGAGTGTGAAAGACTTGGACATGCCTGTGCCATCGTAGCGTTAAGCGATTCCTATGTCGGTAAAAAGGAAGAGACGAGTGCTGGCGCGCATATCCTGCGCCTTCCAAATAATAGTTCCTGGTCCAGTCGATTCTCCGATCTGGCCCGTTTCACTACTGGCTTTGCGCCGGATTGGTTTAGCCTCCAGTTCGTGTGTTTCGGCTTTCATCCGAAAGGAGTTAGCCCATTTCTGGCCGCAAGGTTGAAAAGACTGATCGGATCGAGTCCCCTGCAAATCATGTTTCATGAGCTCTGGATCGGTTCCGAACTGGGGGCACTATTTCGGAACCGCGCCATGGGCGCTTTGCAAAAATATTTCATACTGAATTTAATTCGAAAGCTGTCACCTGAAATCATTAACACCAGCAACTCCGCTTATATTCATTTATTGAAAGAACAGGGCATATCGGCTCAGTTGTTGCCTTTATTCGGTGCCTTGCCTGTGCAAACATTACCTGGGGATCATTGGATCTTTCCGGAACTGCAGAAAGTCGGTATTGCCATTACGCCGGAAAAACGAGCCGAATTCTGGCTCTTCGGCATGTTTGGGACCCTGCATCCTATTTGGCCTCCGGAACCACTATTCGCAATGCTTCGTGAAGCATCGATCAAAAGTCGGCGAAATATCGTCATTCTTGCCATCGGCAGAATCGGAAGTGGTCAATCGCTTTGGGTTTCGCTTGCAAAAGAGTACGAGGCTGATTTTTGCTTTCTGAACCTGGGAGAGCGCGATCCTCAAAGGATCTCCGAGTTTTTAAATACAATGGATTTCGGTATTGCCACCACTCCCTTTACAATTATTGGCAAAAGTGCCACCGCTGCCGCGATGATCGAACATGGTCTTCCGGTCATTGTGAACCGAGATGAATTACGCTTCAAAGGATTTACTGAGCGGCCATCCGAGGCCCGGTCACCGTTGATCAGGATAAACAAAGAGTTTTCGATTACCCTGGAAACAGCAGCGCGATCGGTTCATCAATCGGCCCTTGCAAAAGTTGCGTCTCAGTTCCTCAATTCTTTAAAAACAAGCGAATTGCCGATTGGCTGTGTTTGCAGCATCTGAAGGTTTTTGGGTATGAACGCCAAAATAAAAGCCGCTGTTAAAGCCTTGCTTTTAGGCATGTTTCCCCATTCGGCTGCGCAGGTCTTCTCCGTTCGATCCCGAGCCTATTCCCAGGCTTTTTTAAAGGAAGCGGGATGCGTTGAGCTTAACACGAAGATGCTGCATAGTTTTGGAAACAGGGTCCTGCATGGACCATTTTCTGGAGTGGTCCTCTCGGCGGAAACTCATTGCGAACACATAACCCCGTTCCTGTTGGGCACTTATGAAAGCGAACTGGCTGAAATGTGGCTATCGATATTCCAACGAAGATTCACCCAGATTTTGGATGTGGGGGCTAAGTTTGGATTCTATGCGGTCGGGTTGGCTCAGCGTTTTCCCGAGGTTCCTGTCGTTGCGTTCGACATTGATCCGTGGGCTCGCAAGGCTGTCCACGCGATGAGTAGGGCGAATGGCGTAAAGGTTCAGGTCCAGGGTTTTTGTGATCCACAGTGGATGTGCCGGCATTTAAAAAAAAATGCTTTTATTCTTAGTGATTGCGAGGGATACGAGGCAACGTTGTTCGGTGCCGATATTCCGAATGCGGATTCCGCTACTATGCTGGTGGAATTACATGAAGAGGTGAGTCCGGGAGTGACCCGCCTGTTGCAGGTGAAATATTCCTGTACACACGAAATATCAATCATTCCGGCCGTCGGCAAACCCACGAAATACCCGATAGAATTGAACGGTCTAAGTGAGGAAGAACGCACGATGGCTGTTTCAGAATATCGCGCGGCCGAGCAATGCTGGATGTTCTTCCAGCCTCGCTCCAGAGCCGGATTGAATGGCAAAATGTCTTAGGCCAGGACTGAATAGATTCAATTGAAGATTCTTTTTTCCGCCCACCTGTTTTATCCCAGCATTGGCGGTAGCGAGGAGGTTGGATGGATGCTTGCTTCCGAGTTCTGCAAATCGGGTCACGAAGTAAGGATTGTCACATCCACACCTGCCATCGAAAAGGATGATTTTCCTTTTAAAATCATTCGCCGTCCAAGGCCTTTAGTCCTGCTTCGCTCACTGGCCTGGTGTGATGTTTATTTTCATAATAACATCAGTTTGCAGACTGTTTGGCCGCTGCTTTTTTTGCGGCGACCCTGGGTTGTTGTTCATCATACCTGGATTGCACGGCCGGATGGTTCGCTTGGTTTTCGAGATCGATTAAAACGGATGGCGATTAAGTTTGCGACAAATATATCAGTGAGTTCTGCAATTGCCGCAAAACTTCCAGTTAAATCCGCGGTCATCCAAAATTCCTATCGGGATGACCTTTTTATCCGATATGCCAATGATCAACGATCCAAGGAATTGGCGTTTGTGGGCCGCCTTGTTTCCGACAAGGGAGTTGACCTTCTCGTCGAGGCAATGGGGCTTTTGAAGAAGCAGGGTTTGGAGCCTAGATTGACGGTCATTGGTTCCGGCGTTGAACTTGAGGCGCTTAAAACATTGGCACGGGACAAGAGAGTCAGTGCCCAGATTGATTTTGTCGGCGTCAAAACTGGAAAAGCGCTGGTCGAATTGCTGAACGAGCATTTGGTCCTGGTCGTTCCGTCTCGATGGCAGGAGCCTTTCGGTCTGGTGGCGCTCGAGGGCATTGCTTGCGGATGTGTCGTGGTCGGTTCTTCCGGCGGTGGGCTGAAAGATGCGATTGGTTCCTGTGGCGTTACATTTCAAAACGGCAATGTCGCCGAACTTGCTTCGATTTTGCGCCGATTTTTACTTCGACCCGAAGAATTGGATGTGTACCGGGTCGGCGCAAAAAAACATTTGGAAGCTCATCAGCGTTCCGTGGTTGCTCAGGCCTATTTGCAAGTCTTCGAAAAAGTGCTGGCTCGTTAGCGGTTCAAATCTGCTCGAATGATTCTGCTCAGTCACCCCACCGGAAATACTTTTGTTCGTGCTCTCTTAAAATCATTTGAGGAATCTCGCTGCGACTATTCATTTTTTACCACTGTGGCGTTTGAAGCGCGGTCTCGATGGCTCGCGCTGATGCCTCAAAGCATCAGTGAGGAGTTAAGGCGACGCAGTTATGAAATTAACCAGTCGCGAATTCAAACGGATTGGGTTCGAGAATTCGGTCGTTTGTTTTTTTCCCGCCTGCCTGGCAAACCATTCACAAAACACGAAAGCGGGTTTTTCTCAGTCGATGCGGTCTATCGCCATCTGGATCGAGTGGCTGCCAAAGCCGTCCGGAAAGATTCCGGTAAAAAGGTTCAGCTTGTTTATGCCTACGAAGATGGTGCATGCGAAACATTCCGGCAGGCAAGGTCGTTTAATGCAAAATGCTGCTATGAACTTCCCATCGCTTATTGGGAATTGAGTCGTTGTCTGTTGGCTGAGGAAAAAGAGCGCTGGCCGGAATGGGAGCCCACATTGGGCGCCACCGAAGATTCAGAAATAAAGCGCGAGCGTAAAACTGAAGAGTTGGCTTTAGCCAATATTGTTATTTGTCCCAGCCGATTCGTCTTTGATTCGCTTCCGTCAGGGATTCGCCAAAAAAAGAGATGCGTTATTGCTGAATTCGGTTCTCCCTATTCGTTCCCGCAAGTCATTCAGAACGATGGAATTGACAACCGTCCACTACGCGTTTTGTTTGCCGGCTCCATGACGCAACGAAAGGGACTGGCCGATCTTTTCGCTGCCATGCGCCTTTTGAAGGGCAGGAATATACAACTGGTGGTGATGGGGTCTCCGATTCTGCCAATGGAGTTTTACCGCGCCCAGTTCGCTGAGTTTAGTTATGAATCGCCGCGTCCGCACCGCGAAGTACTTCAACTGATGCAGAGCTGCGATTTGTTGGTGCTTCCTTCGATAGTGGAAGGTCGTGCTTTGGTGCAGCAGGAGGCTTTGAGTTGCGGTCTGCCGCTTATTGTTACACGAAACGCTGGCGGTGAAGATTTGATTGAGTCCGGGAAAACTGGTTTTCTCGTCCCCATTCGGTCGCCCGAGCAGATCGCCGAGAAGATTGGCTGGTTCGATGACCATCGTTCATTATTGCCGGATATGCGGGCATCGGCTCAGGAAAAAGCGCGACAGTACACCTGGGAAGCTTACGGCCAGAAGATTCTTTCGACGATCCTTGCGGAATGATGACCTCGAAAAAATCGATCCCGATTACAATTCGGTCCAAAACGGCCAGTTCCGCGTTGTTCGTAAAACGCCTGATCTGGCTTTATTTTTTTCTGTTGCTCTTTGAGGGGGCATTGAGGAAATGGCTTCTGCCGGGTTTATCTGGTCCATTGCTTTTGATTCGGGATCCAATTGTGCTGTTGATCTACGCCGTAGCGTTGGAAAATAACTTTTTCCCGCAGAATGGATTCTTAACAGGCTGTATCGTGCTGGCAGCGGTTTCCGCAATGGTGTTATGCCTGCAAATGATCACTCTCGCGCTGCCATTGAAAGTACTGATCTACGGCCTGCGGACCGATTTTCTTCATTTGCCGTTGATCTTTCTGATTCCGGTTTTTTTCAAGGGAGAAGATTTGGTTCGGATCGGGAAATGGGTTCTCTGGATTTCCGTACCGATGGCAATTTTGATGGCTTATCAATTTCGGTCTGGACCCGATGCATGGGTCAATCGAACGCCCGGCACAGGAACAGGAATGCAGTTGGAATCGGCTCTGGGAAAAATTCGACCTCCCGGGACATTCTCATTCATTACGGGGCCCGTTAGTTATTTTGCATTGGTAACGGCTTTTTTGGGCTTCGCGCTTTCGAATGGGCGCCAGTTTTTTCCGCGATGGCTCGTGGTTGTTTCGACATTGGCTTCCGGTGGTGCGCTCCTCGTGTCGGGCAGTCGCTCGATGGTTTTAACCGTGAGTTTCGTTTGGGTGGCGTTTGTCGTCGGGATTGTTGCATCCCGGCAAATCGCTGCCGGACTTTGGCGGATAATCTTGTTGCTTTTGTGCGTTGCCTTCGTAGCTGCTCAAATCGGTCAGAAAGAGATTTTTAAAGAGGGCACTGAAGTGTTGTCTGCTCGTTTTGAGGCGGGCAGCGGGAGCGAAAAAGCTGTTGGCGGAATCACGGGACGCTTTCTTGATTCACTATTAGACCCCTTGCGCTCGCTGACTGAGGTTCCGCTTTTTGGATCCGGCCTGGGACTGGGGACTAATGTAGGAGCTACAATTACGCAGGGGCAAATGGGATTCCTCCTTTCGGAAGGGGAATGGGGACGGATGATTTTGGAAATGGGACCGATATTGGGATTGGCATTTATTATCTACCGGGTTTCTTTGATGATTGCTCTGGGTGGCAGGAGCCTACGGTGTAGCAGAGTTGGCAACCTTTTGCCGGTTTTACTTTGGGCTGCGTGCGCAACTAGTATTGTGAGCGGCCAAATTGGTCAGCCGACTAATCTCGGCTTTTTGGTTTTAATTGCTGGTTTGACCATGAGCGCGATCGAAATGGAGCCCTTATCAGAAGTTCGACCCGCGGAAAAAAGACCTCGGTTTACGCCTCGGCGCTTCCATTAACCGATGGGTACTCAGCCAAATTTGCACGTCCTCTTTTTGGGCAATTATGAGGCGGACCAACAGGAGAGCATGCGGCAGTTCGCCGATGCTCTGTTTCGAATGGTTTCAGCTCGAAATATCTCCGTCGATTTAATTCGTCCTGAAGCCCGGTTGTGCCGCATGCGCGAATCGAATCGTGGCCTGGCAAAATGGCTCGGTTATTGTGATAAATACCTCCTTTTCCCGGGTGAATTGCGGCGGAAGGTCGCTTCTCTTTCCCGCTCCAAAGCGTTCGTGACACACATCTGCGATCATTCGAATGCTGTTTACACCCGATGGCTTCTATCGGTCCCGCATTTGGTTACCTGCAATGATTTGCTCGCGGTTCGGTCAGCACGGGGAGAGATTCCAGAGAATCGTACACGCTGGACGGGCCGGCAATTACAGCGCTTTATCCTTCAAGGACTGAATCGCGCCCAGCACGTCACCTGTATATCAGACGCGACGCGGCGCGACCTTCAGAGACTCTCGACGCTCTCTTCCGGGCAGATGGACCGAATTTATATGGGTCTTAATTACGATTACCGTCCAATGGAAAAAGAGGAATCGTATGTGACATTGCAGAGCCTCGGTAAAAAAGCCGGAATTGATTTCCCTAACAAGCGTTTCGTCATTCATGTGGGCGGAAATCAGTGGTATAAAAATCGATTGGGACTGCTCCGCATTTACGATGTTTTGGCGGCGCAACATCCGGAAGTGCCGGTGCTCATCATGGCGGGGCAGGCCTTCAACGCCGAAATGAACGAATTTGTGACGAAAAACCACCTTGAAGGAAAAGTGATTTCTCTGATACGTCCGAGCAGCGAAGAACTGAGAGCACTCTATTCCATAGCCGAAATTCTAATCTTTCCATCACTGGAAGAGGGTTTTGGCTGGCCGATAATAGAGGCGCAGGCCTGTGGCTGTCGCGTCGTGACTTCAAACCGCGCTCCCATGACAGAAGCCGGAGGCGATCCAGCCTTTTACTTCGACCCTCAAAATACGGAAACGGCGGCCGCAATGATTTGGACCGCTCTAAATGAGAATTCTGGTGAAAAAGCCGCCCGCATTGACGCTGGATTACGCAACGCAGATCGTTTTACCGCCGGGCGAATGACCGATAATTATTGTGCCCGTTACGAGGAACTGGCTCGCCGAAAGAAGGCTTGAAGATCCTTCACTCAATTCGCTCGGTCGACCCCGCTGGAGGTGGCCCCATTGAAGGTGTTATACAAATGGCGCGATTCCATGCGGACACGGGTGACATCGT
>JAQGOX010000091.1 GCA_028293365.1 Verrucomicrobiales bacterium
GAATGACTTGAGTAGCGATCGGAGCGGCTCGCAATCCGAGGCGTTCGCAAACGAAAGCTTCAATTTGCGGGGAGAGATGAGCGCTTGTGCCCACGGCACCAGAGAGTTTGCCGATCGCCACTCGTTCCCGCGCCGCCTTGAGCCGCTCGAGGGCACGACCAAATTCGTCGTGCATCAGCGCCATTTTCATTCCGAAAGTGGTTGGCTCGGCGTGAATCCCATGACTGCGTCCAATCATCGGCGTGAACTCATGCTCTTTTGCCCGTCGTGCAATCACGGTCCGAAGCGCCTCCACATCTTTGATTAAGATGTCCGCCGACTGAACCATTTGGACCGCAAACGCTGTGTCCAGTACATCACTGCTGGTAAGTCCGAAATGCAACCATCGGCTCGCTGGCGCACCGATGTTCTCGGCAACATTCGTCGTGAACGCAATCACGTCGTGATTCAAAGTGCGTTCGAGTTCCTTGCAGCGCTCAATACTGAACGCGGCTTTGTGTTTCATTTGCTCGAAATCCGCGGCGGGAACGAGTCCCTCTTTCACGAGGGCTTCGGCGGCCAGTAATTCGATTTTAAGCCAGATCTCCAGTTTTCGCTGCTCACTCCAGATTTCGCGCATTTCAACACGCGAGTAACGTTGAATCATGTCAGGAGCTTACGAAGCTAATGGAAATAATGTCGAGTGGATTGAATTCACTCGAAGGTCAGGGGGGTTCCGAATCTTTATCGCTTCGCCATTTTCGCCCGAGCGGATTCGAGAATCTTCCGTTCCCGGTCCGTAAGGCTTTGGATGCCATGGGCTGAAATTTTATCCAGGATTGGATCGACCTCTCGAGAGATGAACTCGGCAGGTGGCAAATCTTCTGGCGCGGCCGTTTTGGAGCGCTGCCAAAGGGATCGCGCGCTGCTCGCTGTTTTGACCAATTCACGCGGCGGTTCTGGTGCGGGACGAAAACGTCTCCAGGCCGACCACATCCACTCGGAGTGAACCACCCAACGGACGTAGAGAAGGCCCGCGATCAAACCGCCCAAATGTGCTCCGTGGGCTACGTTTCCGGCAGGGACAACAATGAAAAAGATAGCCAGAACAGCGCTAAAAATAAGCATGAATCGGGCAGTCATCGTGACCGGAATCACGTAAATAAAGACCGTCATCGGTCTATCCGGGAACAGGGCCGCATTCGCGGCAATCAAGCCGAAAACACCGGCTGAAGCCCCCAGCACGGGGATGTGCACGCCTCCGAACATCCCGCCGAAATGTGACGGAAGAAGCTTGCTTCCAATGACATGAAAAATCCCACCGACTATGCCGCTGGCAAAATAGAGTTTTAGAAACCCTGCTTTGCCCAAAGCATCCTCGATGACCCGACCGAAGAAATAAATGCCCAGGCAGTTGAAAAAGATATGCAGGAACCCACCCGCCATTACATTGGCATGCAGAAACTGAAAGGTGATTAGTTGCCAAATCCAACCTTTGGCAAGCGTGTCAACGCTCAGTCCGAAATAATGCGCGACGTTAAACGAGGAATAGTACTCTACGATATTCTGGACGACGAAGCAGGCAACCGTCACGATGATCAAGTTGACCGTGGCAGACCGCTGACTCCCGTATGACGGGCTGCGCATATAAGGACGATCATCCAACATCGTCAGAGACAGTAAGGGAAATGACTCTGAATTTCAACGCGGTTTTTGAAATTTATCTCGAAGCTGTACCGTCGGAATACGGTCATTTATCCAGTTTCTCCAGTTCGCTGCGAACCAAATGCACGAGAGGTCGAACGGTTTCGGCGCTGAAGTCAAACCGGCACCCGGCCGCTGCAAATAATTCGGGCAATGGGCGCGAGCCACCCAGGGCCAATCCTCGGTGGTAGGCTTTCAGGGCGCCTGGCAAATCCTTCTTCGAATTAGCCCATATTTGCAAGGCGCCTAATTGAGCGATGCCGTACTCGATGTAATAAAACGGGTGCAAAAAGATGTGCAATTGCCGATGCCAAAGGTTTTCTCGGACATTTTCAAACCCGGTCCAATCCACATCTCCGCCAAAACGGTCCATTAATTCGAGCCACGCGGTGGTGCGTTCTTTCCGGGTGTGCCCAGGGTGTGTGTAGATCCAGTGCTGGAAGGCATCGACGGTCGCGATCCACGGAAAAATCTCTATGATGCCTTCCAGATGATCCCGCCGCGCCCGACCGGCTTCGTCTTGGGAATAGAATTCCTCAATATGTTCATTGCCCAGAAGCTCCATGCTCATCGAGGCCACTTCACAAAACTCGATTGGCGCGCTTCGATAGGGATAAAAGTCCTCAGCCTGGGTGGCCAATGCGTGAAACGCGTGACCAGCTTCGTGCAGCAACGTTTCAACGTCCCGCTGCACCCCAACTGCATTCATAAAGATGAAGGGGAGACGCGATTCCGGCAGAGTGGATTGATACCCGCCTGGGGCTTTACCCTTGCGATTCGCCAGATCGAGCAAGCGCAAATCGTTCATTTTCCGAAAATCTCCGGCCAACCGAGTATCCAGTTTATCGAAAATACTTTGAGTCTTTTTAACCATTGAATCGACTTCTTCGAATGGACGGAGCGGAGGCCGATTCAATGGATCAACCGAAAGATCCCAGGGACGCAACGACTTCAAACCCAAGTCGCGTTTACGCTCTGTTTGCAAAGTGCGAATGATTGGCATGAACTGCTTCTCGATCGCCTCATGGAACTTGAAGCAGTCTTCAGCCGTATAATCAAAGCGTCCTCGAGCCTTGAATGCGTAATCGCGATAGTTTGAAAATCCCGCGTTTGCGGCAATTTTTTCACGAATCACCACCAGTTGATCGAACAGTTCTTCGAATTTTTCAGCCTCCTGCAAACGCCGATTTGCCACCAGCGTCCATGCTTCTTCCCGCAAGGCCCTATCGGGTTCCTCCAGAAAGCGCCCCATTTGCACAAGTGTCTTTTCCTCGCCGCGGAATTGAACGGTCAGCGAACCGCTGAGCTTTTGATATTGTTGTCCGAGTTTGGCTTCTTCAGTTTCAAGCGGCACATTTTCCTCGCGATATAAATCAACGTGAACTTGAGTGTAGCGGTCAAAAACACCGAAGCGTTTTGTTGGCAACTGCTTGCGCAGGGCGTGGTGCAGGTAAAGTTGCTCCAGTTTGAACTGCCGCGGCTTGAGTTCGGGTTCGATCGTTTCGACAAAGTGTAAATAGGATTTTTCGGCCTCCGGATTGTCCGTATGGCATGTCATTGCGATGTAACGGCGTGAACTTTCTTCATCAAGTGCGGCCGATAATTCACCCCACGCCTGCATCCAGTGCTCCAGATTTTCAACAGTAGTGGCTTCGGCCGCCTGTTTATCGAGCCGATCAAACAACGGTGCGATCTTCGTCCAATCGCCCAGATCGATTTGTGCTGGCACAAACGTGCGAGGAGCATAAACAGGCAATGAACCAAAAGGCAGTAAACTCATGCTTTACAACATACTGAAGACGTCGTGTCCTGAAAATGGGGAATTTTGTGGCGCCGCAAATTGACCCACCAGGAAAACCTATTCATCCACTTCCGTATCAACAGAGGGAGTGATTGATAGGGTCGCTGAATCGTTTCGACGCCTGAATTTTGGAGCCTCCTCGGATTTCCATTCCAAAGATTCCCCATTCATAGGCTCGAGCCGAAATTGATTCGGCTTCACGGTCACAGTGATGGCTTTTGCTTCATCGCAGTAATAAATCGGAATCCCGCGTGACTCCAGCCGCTCTCTGAGTTTTCGGCTTCCACGGTTCGATGCCGGATAGTCGGACGTGCAAAGGATTATTATTTTTGGCGCGGTTAATTCCAGCAATTCGCTTCCCAAGGGTTCGCCGCGCGCAGGCATCCCGGCGATCAGCAGGTCCGTTTTAAGCTCATCCGAGTGTCGCGCAATAAGTTCTTTCTGCCCCTCCCAGCCAAGATCCGAAAGAAATAGCAGCCGCAACCCCCCATGTTCTCCTCTAAAAATGAGAGGATTGCTGTCGGCCGTCCCCGGTTTTGAGTTCTTTGCGGGGTGAATAACCTGCCAGCGCCCAACCGTATCGTTTTCACCCATCAGACTGAGTGGGATGCGATTTTTGTCCAGTTCACGCAGGGCCGCATTGAAGGGAATCGAGCGAAACCGGAGCCCGCTGGTGACTGCTTTTTTCGGTGGCGTATCTTTTAATAATACTCCAGTTCCGCCCACGTGTCGAACACTGGCGTGTGTGAGGAGCAGCGAATCAAGCGCATTAATTCCGAGAGCATGGAGAAATGGGGCGAGAATCATTTTGGCGCCGCGTTCATCCGAAGCGTCAACCAGCAATCGTTCGCCGCGGGGTTGGTCGTCGATCAATATGGAGCCACCACCGGCCGGCAGAACGGTCATTCGAAGCGAACCTCGATATTTCAGGACCGGGAGGAAATAAATACAAAGACCGGCCGCAAGTGCACTACAGGTCAAATAACGGAGTTTCGAACGGTGTGAATAACCCGCTGCGACAAGCACGAGGAAGA
>JAQGOX010000092.1 GCA_028293365.1 Verrucomicrobiales bacterium
TCATCACCTATTTTTACGCGGGAGTTGCGAAGATAAATGCAGATTGGTTATTGGACGCGGCCCCACTACGCTGGGCTCTTCGGGAACCGCACGTAGCTGGAAAACTAAAACCGTGGTTTTCGCCCACTCATTTCGACTGGATCCAGACAGTAATTCACCATGTTGGAACCGCTTATTTCTTAAGCTATGCAGGGCTTCTCTTCGATCTCTCAATCGGTGTTCTTTTTTTGATCCGGCGCACCCGCTTTCTCGCATTCGTACTCATGGCACTCTTCCATGCCACCAATCATTTTGTAATCTATGACAACATCGATTGGTTTCCACTGCTCGGTATTACTTCCGCCCTGATCTTTTTGAATCCGGACTGGCCTGAAAAATTTCGGGCCTGGCTGCACTCCCCTCGCTGGGCGCAACCCGACTGGCCCTGGTTTGGCACCGGATTTATCGTTATTCCCGTGTTCGGCGCTGCGCTGGGTTGGAAATCCAGAGCTGCATTTTCCTCGCTGAAATGCGACTTGAGACCATCCATCCACAGTTATACCCCTTTCCTGGTAGCAGCCTGGCTCGTTTGGCAGGGCTTATTTCCACTCCGACATTATTTTATCGCGGGCGACGCGCGGATCACCGGTGAGGGTTTAAGCTTTAGCTGGCGGCTAAAAACCGACGATCACTTTGCCCAGGCCGCCCAAATATATGTTCAAGACGCGGCGATCGTTCCTCGGGATTGGAAACCCGGCTCACGAATCAACTGGAATGAATTTGGCGAAGAAAAGGTCATTTACAGCAAGATCACGCCGGGACGGATCAATTGGAAGCAACTCCCGGAAATTGTGGTTACGATCGAACCAATGATGGGCGAGCGTATATTCTTCAATCCATTCAGCGTATCGAGTGCCGCGATAACAGAAAGAGATGCAAGAGATCGAGTTCGACAGATATGGCACGAAGCTTACGGACGGGAGCCACGATTCATCGGCGCAACGGCGCCTGTTGCTCCCGTGATCGATTCCTTGTCCGATGCGCTGCGCCAGGGTGGGGCGGTGGCCGAGGCGGCTCAAATGACCCTGTTTTCATCTCGAGCGAAACAATACAATTCACCTCTGGCCGACCCGCAATCGGAAAGACGCAACCGCGGAAACGTTTTCGCGGCTCTCCGGAATCTTTGCGCACGGGATAGTAGCGGGGCGATCATTCCAATTTTACGCCGGCTGAATCCTTTCGCATTGCAGGGTGAGAATCAGGTCTCCCTGCCATTCCTGTTAATCGAAGATCCCGCTTTATTTTATACGGCTCCCGAGGAGAGATTTCGATTAAATCAGGCACTCTGGAAAACACCCCTTCGGAACGGGCCTGGATCTGGCCCTCCGGAAGCCATGTCTGCAGAGCAGCCCCGTATCATCTACACCGCTGACGTTGGTAATGAAATCAACAGCCTTTACCCCCAAGCCTGCGTTTTCGATGCGTTAGAACGTCCGGAAATGCCTCCGCAAATCCGATGGAACAGTTTGAAGGATTGTTCGCCCTCAAAATTTGATCACATCAGCAATCAACCTTTTTATCTCCGCCGCTACGCGAGACGAATTGCCAGCCTGTGGGAACATAAATACGGTCGTCGGCCAATAGTCACGGCTGAAACCTCGGTTTCCATAAACCATCGTCCGTACCAACCGATCGTAAATCCCGACGCCGACCTTGCCGCGGTTTCGCAGAAATGGTTTCGCCACAACGATTGGATCCGGGATTTGGAGACGCCTCGAATTCCGCGAGACGCCCTCGCTGCCACGCGCAGATAGAGCCCTCGTTACATTACAAACAATAGCGCGAGTTTCCGGGTGCAGATATTTCCATTGCATTATGCAGAATTAATCTGGTAAACAATAATTCATCAGTCTGGCCGGATCCGGGGTACTAATCCGGCAGTTGAATTGGTGAAGATTACGTCGATGATCCCGCACAGAAACACGGTTGCGACTGGATGTCCGAGCTCGTGGAGTCTTGTTTTCAAGACCTGGTGGTTCGTTACTTTGTCCATTCCGTTTCATTTATTCTCAGGCTCGATTGCGATCGTAGACGGCCCATGGCACCAGGAAGTGGGCTATCGCTGGCGGCCTGCCCAGTTCGACCAGCGCCGGCATACCGGATTCTCGTTGTTAACACCGGATCAAACCGGAATTACCTTCACAAATGTGCTGACCGAGGCCAGCGCGGCGGAAAATCAGATCCGATTGAATGGATCGGGCGTAACCCTCGGGGATATCGACGGCGATGGCTGGTGTGATATTTATTTGTGCAACCTGGAAGGGGCCAATCAGCTTTATCGAAATCTTGGAAACTGGAAATTCACTAATGTTACGGATCAGGCTGGCGTCGCCTGTTTGGGGCAATATTCAACCGGCGCTACTTTCGCGGATGTCGATGGAGATGGAGATTTGGATCTGCTGGTCAACGGAATTGGTGTCGGAACGCGTTTGTTCCTGAATGACGGGCACGGCATTTTTACAGAAAAGCTTGATAGCGGGCTTGACCGGCATTTTGCCGCGACCACCAGTGCGCTCGCTGATATCGATGGAGATGGATTGCTCGATTTATACGTGGCCAACTATCGCTCGACCACGATTCGTACCACCGGCTTCGCGACGCTGAGGATCGGCGGGAAGCGCATGTTGCGCCCCGAAGATCGCGACGATTTGGAGTTAACCCCCGAAGGGCGAGTGTTTGAATATGGTGAACCGCACGTTCTCTATCGAAATATCGGTGAGGGGAAGT
>JAQGOX010000907.1 GCA_028293365.1 Verrucomicrobiales bacterium
CTGATCGAAAGGCAAAAGGGTCGCGTGGCTTTACTCTAATCGAATTGCTGGTGGTCATTGCGATCATCGCCATTCTGGCGAGTATGTTGTTACCCGCACTGTCCAAGTCCAAGCAGAAGGCACAGGGAATCACCTGCATGAACAACGGCAAGCAAATGGCCCTTGCCTGGAAACTATACGTCGATGATTTCAACGATAAGCTCCCGTATTCGTACAACCCAAATAATCCAGCAGAGTGGGTGCATGGTATTTTGGATTTCAGCGGTGCGAATCGAAGTAATTGGGATATTCGCGATCTGACCAACAGCGTGCTTTGGTCGTATTGTGGGAAGTCAGCGAAGATTTGGAAGTGTCCTGCGGATAACAGCACGGTTAAGAATGGGGCAGTTACGTATCCTCGAGTTCGCAGCATTTCCATGAATGGCTGGTTCAATTCCAGCGACGTGGCCGGGTTTGGTCCGGCAGGCTTCCGAGTCTATAAGACGCTTAGTGACGTCGTCGATCCCGGCCCGTCCTCCACGTGGCTTTTTATCGATGAGCGGGAGGATAGTATTAACGATGGAGAGATGATCGTTGGCATGAACGGTTACCCGGACCAGCCGGCGCAATGGATGATTGTCGATTATCCGGCCGGGTACCACGGTCGTGCCGGAGGCCTCTCGTTCGTGGATGGCCATTCGGAAGTGAAACACTGGGTCGATCCTCGAACAGTGCCAATCCTTAGACCTGGCCAGTCGATTCCTCTCAATATTGTCTCGCCGAAAAACCAGGATGTATTCTGGTTAATGGAGAGAACCACGCGGAAATACAAGTAACGATGGTTCGATAGAAAACCCACCGCCTGGAAAGTCCGAAGCGGTGGGTTTGATTACGGTTTTGTGCTGCCAGGAGAGATCTTACGCTTTTGCGACGGGAGCCTTTTCAATGGTCTGATTTCGAAGCATGACGCCGAGCATGCCATCGACGATTCCTGGATTTCCACTAGCTCCGCTGACGGAAACGTCCGGCACAATTCGCACGTTGCGTTCGCCGACGATCTGCATTAGTTGCATGAGCGTATATCCCTGGGTCCCTATGGCCTCGACGCCGACCCGATAAGCTTCGGCTTTGGCCTGGCCGGTGGCCCGAATGGCGCCCGCTTCTCCGATTGCGCGCAGACGCGTGGCTTCAGCTTCGCCGGTCGCCTGCTTAATGTGGGCGTTCGCCTGCAACTCCGCGATCTGCACGCCTTGCTCCGCGCCCACTACTTGTTGCTGGATATCGGCCAGCGATGTTTGACGCACGAGTTGCTGCCGTTGCACCTGTGCGGCTTCCTGCACCTCGTAAGTTTTTCGTCTTTCTTCCGCGATTTTTCTGTCGGTTTGAGTTTGCATCAACTCCGCGGGCGGCGTGATATCGCCTATCAGCGTGTCGATTGCCTGCACGTCATAGGCGCCGATCGCGGCGCGAATATGTTGCGCGGCTTCCAACTGTCTCTGACTGCGAGCGCCCAGGAAGTCGAGGACTGTAAAGTCCTGCGCAGAATTTCGGAAATAATTCCCGACAATCGGTTGCAAAACGTGATCGACGAGATTCTGCATCGAACCGACGCGCGATATGACTTTGGGAGCGTCGAGCGCACCCACGTGAATGATCTGAGATACGTCAAGGTTGAAGGCAAAGCCGTCTTTCGACCGGACTGTGATCGATGATAGTTTTTGATCGTACTGGTGAGCCTCCGTGCGCATTGCCCAGTTGAGGACAATGTTTGTGGTCGGCACCAGTTCAACTTTCATGATTCGCAGGTTGATCGGATGTTTGCCGGGATATAACGGCGTGACCCAGACCCCTTTGTGTTCAGCATGAACAAGGTCGCCATGTTTGAAATCGAGACCGCTGACGTCCTCGTGGGCTTTGCCGACGTAGGAGATGACCACTCCCACATAACCGATTGGTATTTCGACCATGCGCACCTGTTCCACCTGGGCAAACCAGGGATTCAAATTCCAGGTTCCTGATAATAGAATCTGCTCCTGCAATCCGCGCCGCCCATCCGTGTTAATGAACGCCTGGGGATTCTGGAAGTTGTCGTGGCCGGGAACTACCGGCCCGGCGATTTCGCCCGCTTCGATAGCGCGTCCATCGAGCGTGGTGACGATTCCGACCATGTCCGATTCCACGCGGGTTAACTGCAGGTGTTCAGGAAACATCGCATGATGCTCAGCCTGAGCTGAGGTGATGATCGTGAACAGGGCGGTGTTGATCCGATACGTACCTGCCGTCAGCACCGCAAGCTGACGTCCTTTTTCTCCGCCATTCAGCAGGAATTTTCGCGCATCCTGGAAATTGTCGCAATCGACGATTCGGCCGAGAATTCGCTCCGGTGGAATGGACTCGCCGCTCGCTGCAATTATCAGGGCGATCTCGCCCTGGGGCACCATCGTGACTGCAACTTTAAGGATGCGGAATTGCCATGGCCAATAACCGAAATGCAAGCCAGGGGCAAGTGTCTCCGCCTGGTAGCCCGCTTCGCCTTCGAGGGCCACGAGTTGTCCTGGAGCGAGACCGCGCGATCCATACCGTTTCACGACAACGCCAACTTGCCGCTCCTGGATGAGTACGGCTCCGAGAACGATCGGAGTGAATATTAATCCAAGAACAATAATCGCCACCGGCAGCATCACCCAGAGTGACACCGCTCCAAACAATACAGATGTAGTCATACCAATCTCCGATGTGGTTGAGTGCGACGCACTGATGCGCGCACAACAACGCATTTGATTGGGGAGACCTTGGGTGCCGCAACATGCGGGCCTAGAGGGTCGCCCTTCCATTTGCCTGCGAGGTTAGCTGACGGGCTAGGTCCTGGAAGTGACCTTGGCAATGGTTCGCCATTGCCGTTCGCCCCATCCCCGATTATTCGAGGAATTTGGTTCCCCCGCGAGATCCTGCAGGAAGGCAGGATCGCTTAGGCTGCAACTGAGTTAACTGATGACAGATCCGAGTTTATTGTCAACGAAGATCGGAAGCGTTGCTCTGTAACTGAGTTAAAGACAGCAGCTTGCGTTGGAGTTGCGCGGGAGCTGAGCCGCGTTTTCGATCGACGTACCATGCTCCTGAATGGCCTGGCGAATGAGCCGACAGTGGAATCTGGGTATCTCCAATTGGTAAATCGGGTTGTGAATAATGTGTGAATAAGTTTCTAAAAGATTTTTTAGGGTGGGACGGCGGATGTCCCACCCCCCTGTGTAAAGTCGCAGGCAAATACTAACAAAAAACATATATGACAAAAAAAGAGAAATTCATCACCTTTGTTTATCTGGCTGCGATCGCTCGCGATCTTTCGAAATCTACCGCTGATTCAGCGCAGATCGCTTCATTTGCCACGCGGATATCCGAACGACAAATTCCGCTGAATCCGCTCAACGCCGCTCATGTGTATCTGGCGTATCTTGACGGCCGTTCGAAAGCGTTTAAATGGATGCAACCCGCTGATAGATTGACCGGCAAAGAAATTGACCTGAAAGATGTTGAGGCGTCGTGTCGCAAAAGCTAGTCGATAGTCGCGCGTTTCGTCCGCCGTTTTGAGAGCGGCGGACGAAATATTGCCCGTTTGAATCCAGCCGAAAGGTTTTTTCGATGCCTGTTCCCT
>JAQGOX010000108.1 GCA_028293365.1 Verrucomicrobiales bacterium
TTGGGCGGATAAATCTGGAAGCACCTCAGCCGCAGCCAAGGCTCCCGCCAAAGTCCCCTTGGGGGGCACTAATCGTTCGATGACGGCCGAGAAGGTATCTTCCCTTCCCGTCTTCCATGAGGCTAGCCGGTCGTAGGCCGTTTCCGAAACGGAAATTGTTTTCACTCTCAATATATTACACAGAACACAAACTGTATCAAATAGGAAGCAACAGGCTTCTATTCTCCTGAAGAACAGCCCCGAACGAACTTGACGTGAGCGTCACAAAGTTAAATGAATGGCGCCTCAGCCGAAACAGTCTTTTGAGAGTCACATTGTCATTTTCCGAGGAACTATGAAAAAACTGAAATTGGCCATTTTCGTCAAAATGGCTCTATTGATCGGCCTGCTGACCGCAGGGATAACAACGGCTCAAGCCCAAAAGAAACTGCTGGTCGTGACAGCGACGTTCGGTTTCAGGCATAGCTCGATTCCGACAGCGGAAAAAATTCTCACGCAAATGGGGGAGAAGAGCGGTGTTTTTACGGTCGATTTTCTGCGCGGAGGTGATAAAGGCACGAACGATGCGGAATTCAAATTGAAAATGACGCCAGAAGGGTTGAAGCAGTATGACGGCGTTATTTTTGCAAATACAACTGGTGATCTGCCAATCCCCAATAAAGAGGCGTTCATCGCCTGGATCAAATCGGGTAAAGCATTTATCGGCACACACTCTGCCAGCGACACGTTCCATGGATTTCCCGAATTTATTGAAATGATCGGAAGTGAATTCCTCACGCACGGCGCGCAAGTGAAAGTAGATTGTTTAAACCAGGATCCAAAGCATCCGGCTGCCAAAGATATGCCTGCCGTTTACAGTGTGCTCGATGAAATCTATCAGATGAAAAACTTTCATCGAAATCAAGTGCATGGCCTGCTGACCCTCGACAAGCATCCGAACGCCGGAACACCGGGAGATTATCCCATTGCCTGGTGCAAGCAGGTCGGATTCGGCAAGGTTTTTTACACCTCTTTAGGGCATCGTGAAGATGTTTGGGAGAGCGCAAGCTACCAAAACCATTTACTGGGTGGAATCAAATGGGCGCTTGGGCTTGAACCCGGAGATAGCGTCCCGCAGAGCACAAAGGAAACGTTAACCGCCGAGGAAGTCCACGAAGGGTTCAAACCGCTTTTTGACGGAGTTGATTTTAACGGCTGGCATCTTCGCCATTCAGACGGACCAGTTAGTTGGAGCGTTCAGAACGGCATGCTCGTCAATAACATCGGAAAGGAACATGGAACCGACCTCGTTACCGACAGCAAATTCCGCGACTTCACTGTACGGTATGAATACATGATTCCCAAAGGGGCCAACAGTGGATTCTATCTGCGCGGTCGCTACGAAATTCAGATTTTTGACGACTTCGACAAGAAGGAAGTCGTGCCGACTGGAAATGGCGCCATCTATAATACAAAAGCCGCATCTGAATTTGTTTCGCGGGCACCGGGCCAATGGCAGCAAGTCGAAGCAACCATCAAGGGAAACAAGATTTCCGTGACGCTAAACGGCGTCAAAATCCACGACAACATCGAGGTAAACAAAGCGACCGGAAGCGAACTTGATACCGATTTAGACCAACCGGGCTCAATTTTTCTCCAGGGCGATCACGGTTCGGTTGCATTTCGCAATGTCCGTATCAAAACTTTGAACTAATTGCGGCCTGTTTTGACGTGGCCCGAGTTGCTCCATGTGGGGAGACTTGGGCCATTTTAGTGTACAGCTCCAATCGGCAATCGAATCCGCCAAAATCGATCACCCGCCGCGACTGCAGTTTTAATGATCGCTGCGGACTATCCATCCGCAATGGATTCGCAAACACGAGCCTGCCTCCTGGACGAAGAACGGCAGCGGCGGCGGTAAAGAAATCATCCATCAGTCCTCGTAAGTTGGGGATGTGAACTCTCTTTCCCATGGGTGGGTTTGAGATCACGAGGGTGACAGAGGCCGCCTCCAACTTCTCAATTTTCGCAAAATCTCGAAAATCGCAGCAAACAAATTTCGCCGCGACGGAAGCAAGGTCGGCCCCAGCGAAATTCCGCTCCGCAATTGAAATCGCTTCCTCACTACGATCCGTTCCATAAAGCCTCTTTACCCCTCCCAACAAGGCCCGTTCAATCAGTTCAAGTCCTGAACCGCAAAACGGATCCCAAACGACTTCGTCATTCATTCGCCCAGCCAGGCGCGCCATGCAGGCGGCCAAGGGAGGATGCGATGCTGCCGGAACGTCCTGCTGTCGGTAATAGAATCGAGGATCGACGGAGTGTCTGGGCGACAATTCCACTGAGTACTCTTTTCCTCTGGAATTAATTGAAATCGTCCAGGGTGCATTTTGCGCACTATTTAAAACCGACGGGCAGAGGGTATAGACCCGATTGGCCAGGGCTTTGACAGCGCCCCGCTGATGTCCCCTGGCAGGAAAATCCAAACGATACCGAAGGGACCCGTTCGTAAAAGTCTCCAAAATCCGGCGCGATAGTGGCGAGACAATCAGCGATGCCAATTGATCGAAGTTTGCCGTGCCTCCAACGTCAAATCCAACCGTGCCAAAACACCTAAATTTGTATAGATCTCCGAGCGTAAATGGCGCCAGAGGAATAATCGTAACCAAACCATCCCAAACATCCGCAATACGAAACGAGCGCGTATTTCTGACGCTCTCTTCCACTTCGGTGCGAACGATTTCCTCCAGCCCTCTCCGGCCTCGGAGCTGAATCTTTAGTCCTGCAAAATCCGAAAGCGGACGATCCATTCGTATCTCACTCGGATTTTCGTAGTGGGCGAGACTAGCTCTTAGTTTCTGTTCGATCTGGGAGCCTGCCGAGTCCGGCCCCAGATGTTCCAACGTCGCCTTTCCCCCAATTTTCTCCAACGCCTGGCCTAGAAACTTTTTCTCTCGATCGAATCCTGTCGTTCGCAATAAAGAAAGCAATTCAGCCTCCTCAACTATACCAGCCCCGATTTTTGGCAAAGCTGCGATCGCATAACGGCGAATTTTTTCCGAAGGATCATGCAACAATTCGCGCAGCCAGGTTTTTACGATTTCTCGTTGCTGAGGTGTGCCTGATTCAGCAAAGACGACTCCGACGGCGCGTATAACCCCAACTCTCTCAATTCGCTCCTGCGGCGCCGCTCGATCGAACCGCGCAACTTCCTGTTCCCAAAGTTGTGTGCACGACAGGTCTCGCAACTGACGGTACAGTTCTTTACCGGCATTTTTCTGCGCACTTTTCATGCGCGAATGTGGTCGGTAGTCGCATTCAACGCAACTGTGTTCGAGACGAATTTTTTAATCACACTCGAAAATGGAATGAAAACCAGGGAACAACAGCCGAAGACAAAGAATCCCCGCAGAGGCGCGGTATTGTTTTCAACTGAAACGAGGAAGCAACTGAACGAGATTCTTCGCCCCTGAAACAATCGTATTCCGTTCGCGCCAGGCGAGGACGCCGGCGAGGAGAAGGAGTGCAACGACTGTTTTCGGTTCGGGCACCGGCAGAGGGGCGGGACGGATGCGCCCATCAAAATCGATCGTGGCTCCGGTATAGGTTCCACCCGTCCCATACGGGTTATACCAGACAATCTCGCTGAGCTGGCTGGCGCTTAACCCGCCAGAGGT
>JAQGOX010000110.1 GCA_028293365.1 Verrucomicrobiales bacterium
TCATTGGAAATCAGAGAGAACACGCAAAGCACCCACAACGCTCTTGCCATAAATCGAACCGAAGGCGGTGTTTTTCTAGTCCCATTCTTAAACATCACCTAAACTAGCACTTTTCTCCCAAATGAAAACCTCGCGGGCTCGACTCTTGACTGCCTTGCTTGATAATGATCGCGAATGGTGCAACAGGGTGCCATGATCGACAAATGCGAATTCTGGAATTGAACCATGTGGCGATTCATGTCGAGGAGGTGGAAAAGAGCTGCGTTTTCTATTCCACCGTGATGCGCCTTGAGCGAATGCCGCGCCCTGCGTTTGATTTTCCGGGAGCCTGGTTTCGCCTCGGCGCACAACAGGAACTCCACATCATCGGCGACCGCCAGCAACCGGTGATCTCACATAACCGTGGCAATCATTTCGCGCTTCGGGCGGAGGAGATCGCTCCATGGGTTGAGCATTTCAAAAATCTCGGAGTGGAGTTTCGTGGTCCCGTGTGCCGTCCGGATGGTGCGACGCAAATTTTTGTGCGCGACGTTGACGGCCATGTGATTGAGTTGTTCACGCATTGAAGAGCAGCCCTCTGGCACACCGGTTTGCGGACCGGCAAAGCAATCGCAGCATGCGATGGTTCGAGAGCAGGACCAAAAAGTCCTCGTTCCGAACGGCCACTCTATTTTTTAAAATGCTCTATACGCATAATGCCCGAATCGGATGCGGGCTCGCGGTGCGAACAAATGATTTTGAGGCCGGTATTTCACCCCAGGGTAGTTTCGCTGGGCCACGTGAAACGTGGTAAAGGCGCGAAACAACCGCTGGGCTAAATTCTGAAACCCGCTTTGGGGTTTTCGGAATTGCGTTCGAGTACGGTAATTGTTAGCCACGTTTTTTTCGATTAGTGGCGCAACTTCGAGTTTTGATTTGAAGACTGTCGCTCGCAGTTGGGCGGAACCGGAGCTTTCGACGCCCCTGGTGACCATGAGCTCATTAGGTCCGAGTGTTCGCTTGTTATTCCAGGCTATGATACGCTGTTTCGATGATTGGGATACTCGAACCTCCGCTCGGCGCGCGAGTGAATCTTTCAGTGAAAAATTAGCGGCACAAATGAGCCCTGCCGAACCGACACCCCCGGAGAAGCTTGAAGGACGCGCGTTCATCTGGTTAATCATCATCATTTCGCTGCTCTTCGGATGGATCATCTCGCCGTTCTATGGAGCAATCCTTTGGGCAATCACCATAGCAATTCTATTCTCGGGACTCCATAGGCGCCTGCTCCGGGCGATGCCCGCCAGGACTAATCTGGCTGCAGTGGCAACGGTCCTGGTTATCGTCGTAATCGTCATTTTGCCACTGACCATACTTACGGCCTCGCTTGCGACCGAGGCCTCCGGGGTTTATGACCGAATCCAATCGGGAGACATAAACTTTGGCAATTTGCTGCAGCGGCTGCTGGATTCGATTCCGAGTTGGGGCAGGGAATTATTAAGTCGCTTCGGGCTATCCGACCTTGCAGCGCTCAAGGGAAAGCTTTCCTCGGGGCTTTCGGGGGCAAGCAAGGTCGCGGCTGTACAAGCAGTGCATCTCGGGCAATCCACATTTAGTTTTCTGCTAAATCTTTTTGTGATGCTTTACGTGCTGTTTTTTCTGCTGCGGGACGGCGCGTCGATTGCGCATAGTGTACGAGAGGCCCTTCCATTGGCGCCGGAATACAAGAAACCGTTAATTGAGAAATTCGTTTTGGTCATTCGGGCCACCGTCAAAGGCAATATGCTCGTCGCTCTTTTGCAGGGAGGATTGGGTGGATTAATTTTTTGGCTGCTCGGACTCCAGGCACCGCTTCTTTGGGCTGGTTTGATGGCGATTCTTTCGCTGCTACCGGCGGTGGGGGCGGCGATGGTTTGGTTTCCGGCTGCCCTATATCTTCTTGCAACTGGAGAAGCGTGGCGTGGCATGATCCTTATGCTTTATGGCGCGCTGATCATCAGCCTTGCGGACAATGTCGCCCGGCCGCTGTTGGTCGGGAAAGATACGAATATCCCGGATTACCTCGTGCTCATTTCCACTTTAGGCGGCGTCGCACTTTTCGGCGTGAATGGATTCATTATTGGACCGGTTATCACCGCGTTGTTTCTCTCAACGTGGGAAACTTTTGCGCGACGGAACAGTAAAAGGGTCAAGAGTACTAGAACGATTTACCCAAGGTAGCCGCGTCGCGGCGATCTTGGGCTGGAGGGCGAAATCCCTTTGCGATTTTCGACTTGTTCGGTTACGGAATTACAACCCTGTAGAAATGGGCAGGCTCATCCTTTGCTCGAGTGTCCGAAACCTCGGCAGAACCATTGGGGGCCGGGTAGGATTGGAGATCGGTCCAATCATGCAAATTGGTGGAGGTTTGCAGGGTATAATTCACGCCGGCCGGGCCGGTGACTCGGGCGTGGAATTCTCCAGACGGGCCAAATATAATTTCTTTGAATTTCAAAAGTGGTAGATTCGAAGCGCCCGGCGTCGCTTCCGGCAGGACTTTGATCTGGTCGCTTCCATCGGGATATCGACCCTGGGAGCTTCCTTCAGTTTGAGCGCCAAAACTAACGTGGTCCACTAACCGCGTGGTTGGATCATAAATTGTAATGCCATCGCCATTCGAACTTAGCTTGAAATCCAGATGGTCCGCGCCTGGTTTTTCATCTGCCCAAAGGCGGATGTACCCTCCAGCGGATACAAAAGTCGGCGATGTGATTTGATAAATTTGATTGGATGTCGTGAGATAAAATCCGGTTAAAGCGACCGGCAAAGCTTCACGATTATAAAGCTCCAGCCAGTCCTCTTCACCGGGAGCCGCATTTGCGAGCCACTCGTTGATGATCAGATCGGTTCCGGCGCCAACTGCTTTTGCCA
>JAQGOX010000164.1 GCA_028293365.1 Verrucomicrobiales bacterium
AAACCAAGGATCATGCTCGTAAAGACTGGCGTGGGAAGTTTTCCGCCAGTCACGTGAACAATCAATTCGGGTCCCTGAGCCAGAGAAGCCCTGTCATTTTGCTGTTCCCATAGGGTCGATCCAAACGCCTCCAGCCGGGTCGCCAACCCGAGATCCTGTTGGATCAGCGCCTCCACGTTACCCTTCGTTATCTGCCTGAAAAATTCATCCAGTCCCTGTATCAAGATTTCGCGAGGGAACCCGCTGGCTTCGGGATTGTTCAAAGCAAGCTTGCGGAATTCATTTTCCGGATCAAGCCATTCGGCGGCAGCAGCGCAAATCGTTGCGGTAATTTGTGAGACGCTTTTCTCCTGCAAATATTGTGCTCGGTTCTTTCGAAGCGCGATCGACGCTTCGTGAATAATTTGGGGGCTGGCCGTGGCGTCGCCCGGGAGATCAGCCAGATAGTAGTTCGGCAGTTCCATAAGTCAGGTTGGGTCCACGGCAAGTTCTGGAAAATGTTCCGATTCCTTCTTTCGCAATGCGTGCAGGCAAGGCAGGCCGACTAACGAAGCTAAAAGCAGCAGCGCGAGCAGGCCATAGGCTGTGAAATAACCTTCCGGGATATGCGCCTTCGCCCCGAGCTTTTTGACCCATTCTCCCGCAAGCCAGTGCGCCAGGTTGCCGACTATTCCACCAATGGTGATGAAAAGACCGAAGACTCGGCCACGCACTGAATCATGCACCGATTGCATCAGAGCGGCTTCGACCATCGGGTAGCTGGCCATGAAAAAGAAGCCATACAGCGCCAAAATCACCGGCGTCCAGTTTCCATGAACACGAGGAAATACGACCACCAAAATAGCGGCAATTGATAGAACCAATGAAGTCCAGCGCATCCGGGCCCGATCACTGAGACTTCCAAAAAGGGGATTGCTAATGGCCGAGGCCAGGAAAATAAAACCGATCGTGAAACCGGTCTTTTGAATGTCAAACCCGCGCGCCTCCTGCAAAAACAGCGATCCAAGACTGCCCATGCTGCTACCCGTGAAATCACGCAGGCTGAATGCAAACGCGGAAACTAAAAAGAACATCCAAAGGGCAGGAGTTTCAAACAAAGGTTCGGAATGAGATTTGGGATGGGAATCGATCACGTTTTTTTGAAGCGGCGCTTCTTCATCCGCAAAATACCAGAAAAGAAGTGCGAAAATCACGCCCGCGATTCCAAGCTCGAAAACTGGCGTGCGCCATCCCGATATAGCCGCGCGCCAACCCGCATAGAGCGGTCCCAGAAAAAATCCGACACTCGCCCCAATTCCGATCAATCCAAGGGCTTTGCCTGTTTCGGCCGGGAAAAGCCGGGCGATCAACGGATTTGCCGACGGATGAAAGAAACTGCCACCCAGTCCCGCCAGGACCATGCATCCAAGAGCCGCCGAATAGGTATGTGCAAACGCGAGCGCCGCAAACGCAGACCCATTTAGTAACAGTCCGAAAGCGAGCAGCCTTTTGCGGCTTAACCGATCTGCCAGCATTCCCATTCCATAGCTCGGGATGAAATAGGATAGCATCATCGTCGTTACCAGAAGCGTCGCCTGCTCGATGCTTTCGAGTTTCAAATCTTCACGAATCAAAAAATAGAGCGGCAAAAGGACGACCTGATACACATGCGTAAAAGCATGCAATCCTCCGACGAACCAAAGTGTGCGAATGCGATGCTTTTTATGTTCGGGCATTTTGATTGGCAGGGATTTACAATCAGGCTGCCGGCATCAACGAGCACCCACGAGGGATGGCGCTCTCGGAACGGCCCAATAACTGAAACGATTCGCCGGTTTTAACGGCGACGTCTTCCGTTTGAATTGCTGCTGCGGAGTAGGCGTTGGCTAAATCGAGCACTTGCAACAAACCGGCTTCGCCATCTTCAACCGCGTTTCCGCTTTCGGGAGAAATAATCCGCGCACGCACCCATGGTGGGAATCGAAATGAAGCAATCGGGCTCGAATCTTCGCCACAAATTCGGTCATAAGCCTGGGAGCTCAGTTCACTCATTCCGTATTCGGTCACGATGGAAGCTGGTGGAATCCCGAGCAACCGACTAATCGAGCGATGTAACTCCTCTTTCGAAATCACCCGCGAGCGTCCCTTGTATCCTCCCGTTTCCATAACTCGGGATCCCGGCGCCATCTGTAGGGGCTCAATCCCATCGAGCAAGTGTACGAACGAAAATGCCGTCCCTAAAAGCAAAACCGGAACTTTGAATTCGGAAAGTTCGTTCAAAGTTTTCTGAAGCGCGGGCAGATTGAGTTTCCAGCCACCATCGGACCCGAGTTCCGCGAAGTATCCAAGCCTGTGGCTTTCGGGCAATTCAAGGCTGACCGTTTCAAACATATGACCGAGGGAAGACTCCGGAACATCTTTTGGCGGTGGCGAAAGGCTTAATATCTTTAAATCCTTCACAGCTCCGTTCAACGTATGCCTGCGAAACCAGGCGAGCAACGAATGCTCGTAGAGCTCCAGAGACGCCTCGTTATGGTAATGGGCACTCCGATTGGCTTGGGTCGTTCCGCTCGATCGAAAAACGGTCGTCCGCTCCTCTTTGGCGAGCACAGATACTTCGAAATCCTTGAAAGAGGATGTCGGTAAAAACGCAAAGTCCTGCCAGTCGCGCGGGCTGCCTACACCAAGACTTTCGCAGTAGCGGGCGTAAATGGGATTGAACACCCTTTGCAACGCCAGGAGATCGCTCGCCAGAGTGTTAAAATTCTCGGGTGGAGCAAATTGAGACGCGCTCGCATCGATAAAGGCTCTAAGCCTTTTGGCATAATTATTTAAAGCAGGCAGTTTTTCCATGCGGTTTTTTCAAAGGCTGGTTTTCCGCAACAGCCGGAGCAACCTTAAATGCTGGAACCGATTCCCGCAATCCGCTTAATCGCGAAAATAATGAAATGCCACCGCTACCGGAAAATCGTGAGCTTTAACAGCGGCAATAACTCCCTGCAGATCGTCGCGGCTTTTACCCGTTACGCGCACCTGGTCTCCAAGAATCTGCGTGGTGACTTTCGCTTTGGAGTCACGAATGAAACCGGTGATTAGCTTGGCCACCGGCGCTTCAATCCCCTGCTTCACCTTGATCAAGATACGGGCGTGCCCGAGAGGAGAAATATCCGGTTCCCCTTTCTCAATATTTTTGAGGCTGATCTGGCGTTTCGCCAGCTTGCCCATCACGATTTCCTGAAGGGCGAGTATTTTGAATTGGTCTTCCGCGGAGAGCTTGATTTCATTTTTTTCAAGGACGATTTCTGCTTTCGACCCCTTGAAATCGAATCGGTTGATCAACTCTTTCTTCGCCTGGTTGATCGCGTTTTCCACTTCCATCGAGTTAACTTCGGAAACAATGTCAAATGACGGCATGCCGCCTAGAATAGGGAAAGACGCGAAATTTCAAACAGGAAAGTAGCGGATCGATCGTTCGAA
>JAQGOX010000169.1 GCA_028293365.1 Verrucomicrobiales bacterium
TGGCTACCGTAACCGGCTCTTATTTGAAAAATTGATTTATGCCGAATACAAAGTCAGCCGAACGGCGGATGCGCAGCAGTGCTCGTAAACAGACCCAAAACACGAGCGTGAAGTCACGGCTCAAAACGCTCGAGAAGAGCTACCTCGCCCTTGTCAAAACTGGAAAGAAAGACGAGGCAGCGACTGCTTATCGCAGCATCAGCTCAGCTTTCGACAAAGCCGCCAAGACCGGCGTCGTCCACGCGGGCACGGCCAGCCGCAAGAAATCACGGCTGGGTATTCGCCTGGCTGGATTGAAGTAATTTCGACAGCCATGTTTTACAGGCGCTTCCGCAGGGAGCGCCTGTTTTATTTTAGCAACCGTTGGCGCCCCTGCCTCGAAAAGCGGCAGGAGGACTGCCGAAAATTGATTGCGCGCAAACAATTCATCCCATAATGAATTAGTTGCGCATGAATGTTGACCTCGGAATATGGGACAGGCTTACCAGACTCGTGCTTTTTCTGGTGGTCGTTGCCGCGCTCATCGGCGTCTTCTTCTGGTATCTGCCCCTGTTTCGCAGAAACGAAAAAATGCGCGCGGAAATTCTGCAACTCGAAATGAAGGTTAAAAAAGAGGAAGAAACCACCCGGCAATTGGATGCGACGATTAAAGCATTGCGCAACGATCCGAAAACCGTCGAACGAACGGCGCGCGAAAAGCTTGGATACGCGAAACCCGGCGAAACGGTGATATATTTCGAAGCTTCCACGAACAAATAGCATTCGCGCACGGTCCAATTCCTGCTAAACTTGTGCTTGCTCCGAGCGGCTGACCAATGCATCGGAACGAGTCGATTTCGTGCAGACCCTGATAAAATTCATAGTAACGAGCTTCCTCATTTTCGTCACCGGGATATTACCCCCGAATTGTGCTGCGGAGAGCGAAAATGAAAACAATGTAGAAATTGTCCCGCCACGCGCTCCCGCAAGTTCGAATATCATCGTACGTCTGCGAGATAACCCAAAGGGCCGCGCGCGCGCAAATATTCTGGATCGTGTGGGCGTAGCGAGGCGTCAACTTGGACGCCGCACCGTACAAGCGGGGACGAAATCAAAGATCGGAACCCATTTACCAGACCTAACACTTGTTAGTTTTAACAATGACCGCGAAGCAGATGCAGCACTTGCGGTGCTCCGCAAAAATCCTGAGATCCTTTATGCAGAACCGGATTATAAGGTCCGGATTCAACTCAACAGTGCCGGACGCATCCCGAACGATTTTGAGTTCGCACGTCAGATCGGGCTCCTAAATGACGGGAGTCATGGAACGAAAACAAATGCGGATATTCAGGCCGCGATGGCGTGGCGAACGGCAACCGGTAGCCGAAACATTATTGTCGCAGTGATCGACACGGGAATTGATTACTACCACCCGGACCTTGCACCCAATATTTGGACGAACACAAGGGAGATTCCCGGGAATGGGCTAGACGACGACGGCAATGGGTTTGTCGATGACCTGCATGGCTTCGACTTTGTGGGAAACGATTCAGATCCATTTGATGACAATAAACATGGATCGCACGTTTCTGGCATTATCGGCGCTGCCGGTAACAATGGCATCGGGATCGCCGGTGTTTGCTGGGAGGTGAGCATCATGAGCGTGAAAGCGTTTGGATCCGATGGCTCGGCCAACCTCTCGGACGTTTTGGATGCGATCGATTATGCGGTCGCGAACGGAGCGAACATTATCAACGCGAGTTGGGGTTTGAACTCACGGAGCCGAAGTCTTGAAGATGCGGTAATGTCTGCAGAAAAGGCAGGGGTACTTTTCATCGCCGCCGCTGGGAACGACCGAACAGACAGTCCTTTCTACCCAGCGGCATATACCGGAGTCATTTCAGTCGCTGCAACGGATGGGTTTGATCAACGAGCGAGTTTTTCCAACTTCGGAACGAACATTACAGTAGCGGCGCCGGGACAGGACATTTATTCGACGGTGCCGAATTCCACCTATGACTTTTTGAGTGGAACTTCAATGGCAGCGCCACATGTCTCCGGCCTGGCAGCATTAATTCTTTCTGATCACCCGGATTTTTCCGGAGAAAATGTTCGGGATATTATAGTTAACACAGCCGATCCACTGCAAACAGATCACCCGCTTGGCCGCGGAAGGATTAATGCCGCTTCCGCTCTGCAAAAAGCGATTAGTTTACCCAAACTTGCAATCAACGTTCCGGGGACACTAGAAGGGACATTCAACGTGCCAGGAAGCGCTTTTGGGGTCCAATTTAAACACTTTTCGCTTTCCGTTGCGGTCGGGAAGGCGGGAACAAATTTTGTAACGATTTCGGAGGGAACCGACGCTGTAAATCCCGGCCTCCTGGCAACAAATACCGATAGCAATGCATTCCCGGATGGCCCTTGCATCTTTAAACTGGAGGCAGAGAACGCTGAGGATGGAAAGGCAACGCTTTTCGCGGCTTCATCCATTGCCAACACTGCCATCACCGAGCCATTGAGCAACGACATTTTACGGGCGGGCGAGCTGCTAGAAATTCGCGGGCGAGTTCCTGCAGGAACCCTGAATTTTCGAATCGAATATGCACCTGGTTTGGTTCCTGCCGCCTGGACGAGTATTGGGATTCAGTTAGCGACGAAGGAAGAGCAGCTCGCTGGTATTTTGGCGCGATGGGATACGTCGATGGTTTTATCGAACGAATTTTATACATTGCGCCTAACCACCGGCGATGGAAAAACAACGGCGCGCGCGAACTTTGTTTATTTGGACCAACACCTCAAGCCCGGCTGGCCAAAACGGAACCCAATCCATGGAGATTTTCCGATCGAAGACTGGCGAAATGTGGT
>JAQGOX010000172.1 GCA_028293365.1 Verrucomicrobiales bacterium
GGTTAGAAAAACCGGATTGAAGAAACGCAGTGCGTCGGATTGACACTGCCAGTTTTTCTTGGCTGGATCCGTAAAGACCAGCAACACGTAGCCGCTATAATAACCAATTGCAATTGCGGTAAGATAATAAAGGCTGAGGAAAGGAATGCCCCATCCCAGGTTCCTGGGACTGAACTTGGGATCGAGCATAGTGACAGCGCCAGCGATTAAAAATACAAGATGAACCAGGCGGAACATGACGTTGGTGATTGCGGCACCTGCAGCATTTGTTTCACCAAAGCTGCTGGGCCAACGAATACCCATCATCAAAAGCGGTAATACCGAAGTTAAGGAAAGTATCAGTACTCTGCTACGCAACTGCGGATCGAATACCAATATTTTCTGGGCAATCAGATTCGCTTTGAGGAGATCCCAGAATGAATACGAAACATCTCCGTTCAGAAGCCAAATCAAAGGCAACGCCAAATAAAGGAGCAAGCCCACGAAACCGAATCCCGCCATTCGACCCAGGAATGCGGTTCTGAAAAACCTCTTTCCTCGCATCCAAATCAACGCGACCAAAAAGGCCGGAAAGTAAGCGATCAGAGAGTAGTTATTCGAAATCCCCATCCCGTAAACCAGCGCGAACTTGCCCAGCCATCGTTCATTTTGTGAGACTCGAAATTCGAGCAAACACCTGATTAAATAAGCAAAAATCAATAAATCGAGTGACTCGCCGGTAAGCGACGTCGAGTGTTCCCACATTGTGAGTTGAAATACGAATGCCAATGAAGCAAACAGCGGCGGGATCCAGGAAGTCGGTGTCGATAAAAGAGAGAATTCGCTCCGCTCCCGCAACCGTTGTTCGTGCGTGCGGTCATGCGGTAGCAAGGCCACCGAGCCGGCCAACAAACCAACCGTTAGCGCACCAAATACGGCAGAAAGGATGTTTAATGCCACTGGTTGAACTCCGGCTGGCAAAACGCGAAACGGAATTGTGATGAAATAGAGCAGCGGCATCTGCACAAATGGGGTCCACTCCCACCCTGCTATTTTCGCGACTACCGGCAGGCTCCGCACGTTGACCCAGTGATTGAGCGTGACCAAGTATATGACCAAAGCGCCAGCCGCGACAGCCCAGGGAAGGACCGATTGCGTGAAACCAGGCTGATGATGCTTATTCTGCATACTTTTGAGGTGCCACTAGTTGAAACGATGCCTACCGGCTTGGCAAGATTACTTTGAAACCGAAGCCTTCTTTGAAAGGACGAATATAACATTCACTCAGGTCAACTTTTCACGCAGGTGGATTCCCGCTGTCGTCGCTCTGCCGAAGCCGCAGGTCAGCCACACATTCGATGTGTTGTGTTTGAGGAAACATGTCCAACGGAGTTAATCGCACCAATTCATAGACCGCATTCTGGCAAAGAATGTTCAGATCCCGAGCCAGCGTAGCCGGGTGGCATGAGACGTAAATGATACGGGTCGGGCGCACCGTCCGCAGAAGTTCCAGAGCCTCCGGAGGCGCCCCCGTACGAGGGGGATCAATAAGTACCGCAGATCGATTGGCTGGATACCTGAGCAAGAGGGCGGGCAAAGCTTCTTCGACCCGGGCATCAATAAACTCTCCATTTTTAATTCCTCGTTCCGAGGCGTTTCGTTGCGCGGACCGAATTGCAAGTCTATCCAGTTCAATTCCAACGAATGCTTTTACTAAATCCGCGGCTTCAATTCCGAAAAAACCGACGCCGCAATAAACATCCAGTAAATATTCAAATTTGCTTTCTTCAATGCATTCCCGAACCGCAGCCACGAGTTTCGAAAGAAGAAAAAAATTATTTTGAAAAAACGAATCGCGAGGAACTTCCCAGCCGGGAGGTGGCACACGCAGCACGACTTTAATTCCACCTTTCGGCGGAGGATTTTGGCGCACGTGCAGGATTTGCCGATTTATTTCCGGTTCTGAGATTTTGCACTCTTCAATATCCACGACCAGCCGGTTATCGTTACGGATAAAGCCAATATTTAGACCTTGCTTGAACTTGTCCCACTGGCTCCGAATCATGATCCGGTTACGATAGTAATACGGCTGGGGGCAAGGAACCACCGGACGGATTGCGGCGCGCTCAAATCCTCCCACGCGCTCGAATAAATCACTAATCTGCTTGTGTTTGACCGTGAGTTGCATCGGATAAGCCATATGCTGATATTGGCATCCGCCGCACTCGCCGAAATAAGGACAGAGTGGGTCCACGCGATCGGGTGACGGGCGGATCACCGCAAGCAGACGGGCTCGCGCAAACCGTTTTTTCAATTCAGTAATTTCAACGTCGACCTCCTCGCCCACAAGAACGAACGGGATGAAAATCACAAAGTCATTAAGCCGGGCGACTCCCTCTCCGCCAAAGGCTATATCTATGATCGTGACAATGACGCGTGAGCGAACCGCGAATTCAGGCGGGATCGGATAATTTTCCTGCACGTAAATAAATTAACGAATGGAGTCCAAATGAAGGTATGAAAATGGATCACCCACAATAAAAGGTCCAGCCGAGATGGCATTGCAGAGACCGTTCGGTCGTTGGCGAACGTAGTATCGTGAGGTTGCGTTTATTTTGTATGTGGTGTTTCGTCGTAGTGGCGCCTTAACAGATCATCGCCGAAATCGTGCTCGAGGTCCCGCCAAACGGCGTGAACATGGTTCGCATTGTTTTGGGTGTTGTCATATTCCATCAAAAACGTCGGTCCCTGGACCCGATAATAGTGCGGTTTGCCCCGTTCAAGTTCGCCGGCCCACGCGAAAAAAAGCTCCTCCGGTTTTGCCTTATTAATTTTCGCCATGTCCACTTCCGCGATTTCAGGGCGATAGCGATACACGTATTCTTTGATAACCTTCCAAAAAA
>JAQGOX010000228.1 GCA_028293365.1 Verrucomicrobiales bacterium
CTTGTGATCAAGGAGTTGTTCACGCGCGGAATGGTCAAACGCTTTCTAGTGCTCACCGTGCCGTCACTGGTGGATCAATGGCAGGAAGAACTGAGCGACAAGTTTGGGCTGGAAACCGTCACGACGAATGAAGCGGCCGTGCGCGGGGACGCGCAACAATTCTGGAATGAAAACACCGGGATTGTCGCAAGTCTCCACACGCTTAAGCAACCCGCACACTTGGAAATCGCGCGCAAAATACAATGGGACATACTGGTCGTTGACGAGGCTCACTATCTTCGCAATCGTGAGTCCCAGGCCTGGCAGGCGGTGAATGCGCTCCCGCGGCAGTTTCTGCTCCTGCTAACGGCCACACCGGTGCAGAACTCGCTCGAAGAACTTTATAATTTGGTCACACTCCTTCAGCCGGGCCAATTGCCCACACCGAAGGAGTTCCGAGCTCGATTCATTGATCCCAAGCGCCCAAGGCAACCGCGCGAGCCCGAAGAATTGCGGCGTTTGCTCGGCCAGGTCATGATTCGCAATACACGAGCCAATTCGGGAATTCAATTGCCGCCGCGCCGTGCCGAAACCATTTTTTTCGAGCCTGACGAAGCGGAACGGCTATTTTGGAAAACATGGGAGGAAGAGTTTCGCGCCAGCCTTGCGAAATTTAACCCAGGTCAATCCAGCCTTTGGGGAAGGTTGCTCCTGCAAACTGCCGCGAGCAGCCCGGCCGCCTGGCGGGCTGCCCTCGAAAAGTTTCCCGATGCGAAAACCGCTCGCGCCTGGCGTGACCAGTCGCCGCTCGAATCAAGCTGGCGGCGCAAAGCAGAGTTGATTCTTCCACTGACTCGCGGCGAGGGTGGGGTGGTTATCTTCACGCAGTTTCTACAAACTCAAGCCGCCATAGCTGACTTTCTGCGCGCTGCGGGGGTGGAAACCTTCGTCATTCATGGTTCCATTCCGGCTGCGGAACGGCAGCCCATTACGGAACAATTTCGGAAACATGGGGGCGCACTATTGCTGACGCATAGCGGCACGGAGGGCCGAAACCTCCAATTCTGTCATCGCCTGATCAATTTCGACCTGCCCTGGAACCCCATGGAAATTGAACAGCGCATAGGCCGGTTGCATCGGCTCGGCCAGCAACATCCGGTGCGAATTTATAATTTTGTTCAGGTCGGCACCCTTGCGGAACACCTGCTCCAGATCCTTCAGGAGAAATTAAACCTTTTCGAATTGGTTGTTGGCGAAACCGGACTGGTCCTGGGTGAACGATTCAGCAGCGACGAATTCGCAGAAGAGGTTTTTCATCGGTGGCGGGATAGCGAGGGGCGGGTGGCGGAGGCACTGGCCGGATTGGGCGATGAGCTTGCTGCCGCGCGGAACGCGTATGGCGAAGTTAAGGAACTCGATGAAACTTTGTTCGCCAAGGATTACGAATCGCTTTGATATTGGCGCCATTAATGGATCTCGCTGAAACATGAAACTGAAACGCGCACTCCACGATCCTGGTGAATTGCTGCAGTTTTATGAAGAGGGCCTTGGTTCGCTTGGGGCTCTCTGCGAACGCACCTGGCATGACCGCCTCGAAGTGGTAGCGGAGGGCCGGGCGGCGGCGCTTTGGGATTCAGGCGGAACATTGCATGAAGTCGAATTGCAATTCGCTTCGGCGAATGCCACTTCCGCCCGCGATGCCAACCGTGAAGTTTTTTCCGGGTGCCCACTTACTTTTCGTTTGGCTGAGGCTTTGCGTCTTAACCCGCTGCCTCTCGAACGTCTGGTGATCGAGGGAAATCCGCTGCAGCGCCTGCCACCGGATGCGGTGGTAGCGGAAAAACTTTGGCGTGTGCAATTCCCAGACACGACCCGTTTTCATTTGGTAGAGCCCTTTCGGGCCGATTTTCACTTTACTTTGTTTGTGCTGGCTCGTTGCGAGATTCAAGCCATTGATCAGAACTGGTCTCTTCGACGGATGGCGATCTCTCTACCGGGAGGAGAACTGGATGATCATCTGGCGCGCGAAATCGATTTCGTATCCGCCAGGGGCGAACTCGCCGAGGAGATTCCCTGGCCGGCGACAGATCCCGCTGAATGGAGCGAACTTCTGCGGCGAGCGTTCGAACAGGAATTGGCCGATGAACTAACCGGAATTCGTGCGCGCCAGGAGAATGGCTTGCGTCGCGATCTGTACCGCATCGACGAATATTTTGAAAATTATCAGCGTGAGTTAAATGAAAGAACGAGTCGTGCATCCAGCCAAAGCGCCCGAATCAAAACGGGAGACCGTCTCGCTGCAGCGAAAGCCGAGCACGCCCGTCGCCGCGCGGATCAGGTTTCCCGGCATGAAATCCGAGTTCATCCGCATCTGGACGCTCTTTTACTGATCGCAGAACCGGCCTTGAAAACGCGATTGAGGGTAATGCGCGCACACCAATCCGAGGACTTGGAAGTAGTATTTGTTCCTCGTTCACGCCGATGGTTTCGTTGAAAAAAGCGAGTTGGCAAAAAGAGTTTTTCGCGGCACATTCTTTGTGATATCGTGGAAGACACCGTAAAAACAGCCGAAAAGCAAGGGCTTCCGCTGCCGATACCTCAAACCCGCCCGATGCGGGAGATTGAAACTCTGGTTTGATTCAAGAAAAGAAATGATCTCGGTTTTCCGCTGAAAATTTCCGTCGATTTGTTGCTTATTTAGTTTGAAGCCAGTTGGGCGTGCGCTATGCTGTTCATGTGAACAGTGATGCCCAGATTTTGAAAGGCCGCGGGGCATCGCACAATCCCACCAATCGGTTCGAGCGGATCAGCCTGGAAAGAGATGTTGACTGGAATCCAGAGGAGGATGTCGCCCCCGGAACCCAGCTCTTCCGGGATACAACCCAGGCAATCATCAATTATAATGACAGTCCCGACATCGGTTTTGACGCGAGCATCAATCCGTATCGAGGCTGCGAACATGGCTGTATTTATTGCTTTGCCCGACCGACCCATGAATATCTTGGTTTTTCTGCCGGTCTCGATTTCGAGTCGCGGATAATGGTGAAGGAAAACGCCGCGGCATTATTGCGAAAAGAACTGGCTTCTAAAAGTTGGAAACCTCAGGTCGTGGTGATGAGTGGAGTTACCGATTGCTATCAACCGATAGAACGCAAAATGCGCCTGACACGGCAGTGTCTCGAAGTTCTTTTGGAATGCCGCAACCCGGTATGCATCATTACCAAGAACTTTCTGGTGACACGGGACATCGATCTGTTTCGGGAATTCGCGAAGTTCGAGGGGGTAGCGATCAATTTGTCTATCACCACGTTGGATCCGAGTTTGACGCCGAAACTCGAGCCGCGGGCTCCATTGCCGAATCAGCGCCTGGCGGCGGTAAAAATGCTGGCCGATGCGGGCATTCCAGTTGGCGTGATGGTTGCGCCAATGATTCCGGGGCTCACAGACCATGAAATGCCTGCTATTGTTGCTGCCAGCGTTCAGGCGGGAGCAAAGTTTGCCGGGTATACACCAGTTAGGCTGCCGTACGGAGTTGCGCCTCTTTTTGAAAAGTGGCTGGAGCAGCATTTCCCCGATCGGAAGGAGAAAGTGCTCAATGGCATTCGATCCATGCGTGAGGGAAAACTGAATGACCCGAACTGGGGAAGTCGAATGCGGGGAGCGGGGCCGCTCGCCGCGCAAATGTCGAAAATATTTGAGATAGCGTGTCGAAAAGCGGGTCTCGATGGGAGACGTCCAACGTTGTCTCCCAAACACTTCCGACGGCCAGGAGGACCGCAGTTAGCATTGGATATTTAAACTTTCCATCGTTGTAACCTTTTGCCGCCAGGAACTGTCTATAACTCTTGTACCACCGCGACTATTGTTTTTTGGTACTCAATTCAACCAATGGAGAAACAGAAATGAAGAAAACTGCCACCACAACGCTGATCAAAGCTGCGCTCTTTTGCTTTTTAGGCCTGATTTCAACCTCCACCCGGGCCGCTGATAAGGCCGATCCGACTGGAACGTGGAAATGGTCCAATACATTTAACGGAAATACGCGTGAATCGACGCTTACACTCAAGCTGGATGGCGAAAAGTTGACCGGGAAAATGAGCGGTCGCAATGGAAACGACACTGATATCGAGAACGCGAAAGTCAAGGGTGACGAAATTACTTTCGATGTTACACGCGAACGAAACGGTAACAAATTTACCTCGAAGTATAACGGCAAACTCAGCGGTGACACGATCACGGGTAAAATTGAATCCAAGAATCGCGATGGGGAAGCGACCAGCCGGGATTGGACCGCAAAACGCGATGGAGGCAAACCTGCAGCGGATAACAGCGCAAAAAATCTCACGGGCGATTGGAAATATACGGTCAACACGCCGAACGGCCAGACGTTGGAGCCTACCCTCAAACTCAAGCAGGATGGGGACAAATTGACTGGAACATTGGTTATGAACACCCGCGAAACTCCGATCACCGATGCTAAAATAGATGGCAACAAAGTTACATTCACGGTCGAACGCGAACGGAATGGAAACAAAGTTACCTCTAAATATGATGCGAAGCTCGAAGGCGGCGATTTGAAGGGAAAGATTACCTCTAATTTCGGAGGAAACGATCGTACTTACGATTTCGACGCGAAGAAACAGTAGGCCAATCACCTCATTCAAGAGATCTTCGAAAGCGCGGAGAAGAATTCGTTCTTCTCCGCTCTTTACAAGCGAATGAATTCAAGCGGCCAGGGTCGGACCGGCGTTTTTACTGAACGATCCGACCCCGCCTTTCAACTTTGATCAGTTTTGGCGAAACGCTGTAAAACCGCGTCTCGAAAATGGTACTGCAGGTTTGGGCGAGCCCAGCGCCATCCCACTAACAGGTCAATCGCCAGACTGATAATCGTCCAGAGGGCGACCTTGGTCAAGAAGGAGGTGCCGCCAAACTGTGGTTCGAAGAAGGTTGCCCAGAGAAAGGATGTGATTAAAAAGAGCAACCAGGGCAAAAACATCACCAGGCCGACACAGATGGCGAAGACCTGGTTCACGCTGCGTGATACCAGACTCAACCACATTCCGAGCCAGTGCAGGGTAACGAAATCGAATACAAAGAGAACCTGGACGCCGAGAATTGCCAGCCAGGAAAAGTGACCGCTGAATCCGATAAGCTCGATTGCGAACAAGAACAGCAGTGGACGAAAAAAGAGTCTTCTTAGTGCAAGCATTTGTCCGCTGACAATTCCGGGTGCCTGCAAAGGACTGGATAAAAGCAGTTCGAGCGATCCCGAGCGGACGTCGGCTACCAGCCTGTGACTTACTTCGGATATTACCCAAAGCTTGAGCATTCCGTGAACCATAACGACCGTTGGCACCAAAGGCCAAAAATCGAACATGACGTCTTGATGTTGTGTGTAACCTAACACCCAGATCACCAGGATTAACGCGATAAAAATCCAAACGTACAGTGGTTTTTGCGGTTCGCGAGCCGCGAGCCAATAAAATGGGTTTATGCCGAGAAGTTTTCGGCGAACCCGTAATCGCGCATCCGAACCCCAAAATTGGTTTTCCAGGTTCTGAACCCAGGCTTCCAGGCCCGACTCAGTAGTCTTCTCCATCCACAGGTGCGGCAGTGCCCGGCAGGTTCTGGCAATTAAAAACCATGTCGCGGCCAATATAATCGCGAACGATGCCCAAAATGTAGATGGAGGCACGAAGACCGGCAGTGGGAAAGTCTCCATCAACAGGTATCCGAACGTGAAAGCCGGAGCGAACAGGCCCGCACCGATCGCGGCGAACGGGGTCATGAACGAGTTCGAAGTGCTCGTAAACAACGAAACCAGCAGCAACGGGATAAAAGGAACTACAATCGCGGCGCAAAGGGTTGCGAAAATGGCTTTTCGTTCGTTTTGACTTTTCGCGGAAACAGCGACGCCGACTGCGAGTGAAAAAAGCAAAGTATTGATCAATACCAGAACCATTTTAAAGAATTGGATTCCGGTAATTCCACCGAGCAAAAGGGGAAGTCCCAGGAAAGGCAGAATTGCCAGCAAACCATAAAAAGAGTTCAGCGAACTGGCCACCATCTTTCCGAAGACGACATCGCGGCCGCTTAAATCGGTGAGGAAGAGTAGTCCCAGGGTTCCATCGCGTTTTTCTTCACTTAAGCAATCCGCAGTGGTCCGGGCCCCTGACAATAAACAATAAAGGAAACAAACAACCGACATAATGCGGAACAAATACGGTCCGAGGGTGCCCGAAGGAGTACCGTTAGATTGAAGCACCGTCAAAACGGAAAGAAAGATTGTCGTGGCGATGAGTACACTGCCGAAACGCGTCCTGTAGGTCGCTTTGCGGCGCGAGGCGACGCGCAGTTCGCGTTCGGCAATAGGAAGAATGATCACTTATGGGTTTTGACCATGTTCATCGCATTTCGTCACCGCTGCATGCAATGGAAATTTAACTCTAATCAAATACTTTCACGCGGTGAAGAAGTTGTCTACATTCCGTCCAATGCGGATTTTGCTTTTGTATGTTTGCATGTTGAGCCTGGGACTTTGTCTCCAGGCGAGCGAGGGGAACTTGAGAATAGTCAAGGTTCTGCCCTTTTTGATTGATAAAAAGGGAGAACATACGATTTCGCCAAGTTTGTTCGAGCGGGACGCCTACCAAGGGTACTTAAGGAGACATCCGGCTGAAGTTTCAACCCTGCGCTATGATTTTCAATGGAAAGGAAAGGTTAAGTCGGATGAAGGCGTCACGGTCCGCCTTGAGGTTCGTGGAAGCCGCGGCGATTTGCGGCATCCCAGCGTCTTCGAGAGTCCCCTGAAGCGAACCGGTTGGGGTAAGTGGGGGTTTATAGCTTTGCCAGAAGGGGATTTTCACGCCCTGGGCGCAATCGTCGCATGGCGTCTGTCCCTATGGCAGAACGGGACTCAAATTGCTGAGCAAAAGTCATTTCTTTGGTAGCAGGATATCGCCCTTTCACGCAAATCTCTATCTTACCCTTCAGATGGCAGGGGCGAGATTCTGAATAGATTCCTCCAGCTTTTGTTTGATCTGAGTCAAATATTCCGAATTGGTGACTTTTTCTTTTTCGTCTGTCGTTACATAGAAGGTGTCGATCGCTGCCCCCTTTTCGGTGACGATTTTCGCCAGGGCAATGTCTAAACCAAGCTCGCTGAGCGTCTGTGAAATAATAAAGAGAAGTCCGACCCGATCTTCAGTTTCTATATCGATCACCGTGTAACTGCTCGAAATCTCGTTGTCGAACGTCACCACGGTTGCAATTCGCTCACCGTCCACTGATCGGTACAGCTCGTTTTTTCGTTGCGGGCCAATCAGGGAATCGAAATTTACTTCACCGCTCAGGGCACTTCGCAATAGTTTTTCAAATTTTTCCTTTTCCTCACGGTTGGCCAACAGGCCGGTTCGGGCGTCGGTTACAAAAAACGTATCAAGAATGAAACCGTCGGTCCTCGTGAAAATTTGCGCGCTTAGAATATTAAGGCCCGAGGCGGAAAGTGATCCTGCGATTTGGCTGAACAGGCCGGCGCGGTCCCAAGTGCAAATATGGACTGATGTGTAACCACGATCGGGCTCGTTATGCCAGTTAACCACCGGTTCAAGAGCCTTATCCTCCTCAGCTAACTGCAGGTGCATGAATCGATGGGCGAGACTTACATCGGATGTGATCTGACGGGCGGTGTGGATATGAAAATAACGTGAGGGCAGGTGGGCAAAGTGGGCCTCCACTTCTTCCTTGCTAAACGTCGGTGGCAGCAATGCCTTCACCTCGTCCGCCAGCAGTTCCATTTGTTTTGCCTCTGCGCGCAGGAAATCAGTTCCTCCACGAAACAGGGCCATGGTCTTGTTCAAAAGTGTCAGCAATAACGAATCTTTAAAGCCGTTCCAAAGTTGGTCGCTGGTTCCCTGGGAATCTGCGAATGTGTGCAGTGTGAGCATTACCAGATTCTCGGGATTTTGAATCTGTCCCGCGAAATTGCGAATTACCGCGGCGTCTTCCAAATCGCGACGCTGGGAGATTTGAGCCATTGCCAGATGATTTTCGATAACGAGTCGCAAACTGTGCGTCGTGGCTCCGTCGAGAGAGAGTCGTTTAGCGACCTCAGATGCTATTTCACCGCCGGTCTGAGCATGATTACCGTCATTAAACGCTTTTCCTGCATCATGCAAAAGAAGGGCCAGGTAAAGGACAAATGGGCGATCCAGTTCCTGCAGCATGGTTGTGTAGTGACTGAAAGGAGGGGTCGTTGCGTCCCAGATCCGGTCGAGTTGCGCGAGGCAGACCAGAGTGTGTTCGTCCGCGGTATACTGATGATAAAACTCGTGTTGAACCAGGCAGGTCAGTCGTCCGAATTCCGGCAAATACTTTCCGAGAAAACCGACTTCATGCATCGAGCGTAGAATCGAAGCAACGTTTCCGCGCTGATTCAAAATTTCGAGAAATGTTTCGTGAACATGGCTGTCCTTGAGGAACTCCCGATCGACAAGATCCAACTCATTTCGAATGATCTGCGCCAGATCAGGATGCAGTCGCAAACCGCGTTGCTGCGCGTGCAGAAAAACTCGCATCAACCTGCGTGGCTGATCGCGGAATGTTCTGGCTGTGCCGTGGATCTGCCCGTTGTTGATCTTAAACCCGTCGACAATTTGCTGCGTGGCACGCCGTTTTCCACGTCGCAACATTTCACGGAGCGAGGGCATGCGTGCCGGCTGCGGAAGGAGTGCGAGACGTTCCTCAAGAGTGCGGGTGATGAGGTAAATATTGCGCAGGTGCGTATAGACATCGCGCATGAACCGCTCAATTCGTTTGCTCGGGGAACGTTCCTCGTATCCGAGCGCCAGGGCTACGGCTGGCTGTAAGTTTTTCCCGAGCACATCGACCGCGCGTTTCGCCTGGTAGTGAAGCTCATTTCTGATCCAGAGCAGAAAATCGTATGCGACATCCAGTTGTTCTCGTTCGGCCGCAGTAATCAGTTCCTTGGTTTCCAACTCTGCCAGCGATTGGACCCGGTATTTAAAGAACGCCATCCATAAGAGGTTCTGGTAGTCGCGGAGTCCGCCACATCCGTTCTTTATGTTCGGCTCCTGC
>JAQGOX010000280.1 GCA_028293365.1 Verrucomicrobiales bacterium
TCTCGGTCATTCTTTCCATCGGTTGCGGGTGCCGATTGCTTTTTTTTATCCTGCCGGATCGGTTTCTAAAAGAGTCTGACACCCCCGTGCTCCCCCTAAAAAGACCCGAAGAGATCGTGTAAAATCATGTATGAGGCCGCATTTACCGAATGAGAAATAGTGTTGCCCTCACCGGAAGGCCTGTTGCAGGTATTTTATCGCCATCTCGATCCGATGGGCCGCAAATTCAACTCGATTTGCGACCGCTTTCTCGGTCCAGGTTTGACCGCGGATTGCACGGATTTCGCGGATGAAGAAAAAAAAATAATTTTTTTGCGTGTTTCCAGCGTGTTCTGCGTGTTTCGTTGAGATTTTTGCGTGTCCGTCTGCGTGTTTTCCGTGTGTCTGTCTTCGCCGGCTCATCCGTTCGAAAAGGGGAGGTCGCGCGATAAAAGAATATAACCCCTCAACCCTCTGCGCCGATACCGGCGCAGAGGGTTGAGCGCTGATTTCCGGTTTCTGGAATCCATCGCTTCACTGCACTTCGATTCAAATGTCAAAGAACTGGCGCTAACGGAAAGTTGTATAGCAACCCGGGCAAAATGACGCAAGCTTAAAACAAAGTTATTTAAAAGACCACTTATGCGCAATTATTAATCTAAGCAGTCCGCGCGACGTTTCCGATTACCCGGATCAAAATCGAAGTCGAAGGTTTGCCCACGAAAAAGCACGAAATCCACGAAAAAACGGAACAGAAACTGGGCTTAAGCTTTTGGTTGGACACCGCTCAGTTTCCTTTACAGTCCCAGACAGGCAGGGAATTTTCAGTTTTTGGAATGGTCTGACCTCCACGGAAGTCTAATTTGACTCTTACTTCGACCCAGGTTTAACCGGGGATTGCACGGATTTCTCGGATGGAGGCAAAAATATTGAAATACCCCTCTCAGAATAATGTTTTGGATCTTTTCATGCGTTTGCATTGCGGGATCAGCAGCCAAATGCCAGTACGCGCAGTCGGTCAGCGCGAAAACTTAAGGTCGGACCCCTTTGACGGACCCCTTTGATAGGTCGGACCCCTTTGACGGAACAGAAACTGGGCTTACGCTTCTGGTTGGACACCTCTCCCTGGCCCTCTCCGCTGAGCGGCGAGGGAATGGAAGTGGGGACTTTGCGAACGCGCCGATTTCAGAACACCGCTGGAAATCGATTCGACGACCAACCCGATCTATGCTCTGGCCGCGAAGACACCGCAATGCTGCATCGTAGAGGTGTGCCTGTGGTAAAATGTTCAAGCGTTGCAGAAATTGTCTCCCCGCGGGAGGACCGCTCCAAGGTGTCCTGGTTTGAAATTCGCGGTTCGGCTTTACAGATTCAACCAGCGTTTGAGCGCAGCTCCCACCTCGCTTATCACGCGAGCATCCAACTTTCCAGGGGCATTGCGAACGAATTCGGTGAATTTCACGGGTTGGATACTCTGAACGTTGATGTAGCTTTGCTCCCGTAACCACGCCACGCGGGGCAATGTGACCTCGTAAGGTGTTTCCTCAAATTGCGTGGTGATCAAAACCACGCTGGCCAGGGCGAGGCGGGCATCGGATTGAGCCGCCAGGACGAGCGCGAATCGCGGCTTCCCAACCATGCCCAGGTCAATGAACCAAACTTCGCCGGCCTGGGGACCAGTCCTCATCCTTAAAACTCATCGGCTAGTGCATTACGGCGCGCGGCAGAGCTCAAAACTTCATTCTCCGGAGGGTCGGCTTGGACGGGAAACGGGATAGCGCGACGCTTAATAATCTGTTTATAGAAGAGTTCCAATGCAGCCCGCGGTTTCAACCCGATCTCTTCAAGGATGGCTTCAGCTTGCCGTTTCAGTTCGGGGTCAATACGGCTTTTAGCGATTGCGCTCATGGGTACCCATTGTGACCCGAACGTGGCCCATTGTCAACGGCGGGACGGGACATTGGCGAGACGGCCTTTATTTGGACCCCGGCGACTACAATTTTCCGCTGGGCGATGTCTCGATCGTTTACCGAGGACCACTTGGGGGACAGCCTTCTTTAACCGGACCGCTCATTCCTTCATTTTCGAGCGAACGTATTGATCAACCAATTCCAACGTTTTGCTCAAATCAGTTTCGACTGCAAACGCCTTTTCAACGGTGCGTCCGGAATCAATCCTAAACACACGTACTTCGCCTGCAGCCTGGTCCTCTATCGATCTGAGATCGCGCACTTTTCCAATCAACTCCTCCAATGCTTCGATCGCCGTATCCTCGGATTCATGGGCCAGGCCCTGTGTAAGAACCAGTCGTGCCGCGCCAAAGGCCGCTGGCCAAAGCCAAACAAATGCCTCATCCCAGGCCGCCGAATCGCCATGCTGAAGTGCCTGGAGATTCGGTGGATTCATTCTAGAAGATTTGCCAGAATCGCCTTCGAACAACACTCAGGACCATTGCCAGCGGCTCAATCGTGATCTCAAGTTCCGGCCAGCTCGCGCGCGTGTGTAATCTCGCGCCGACTTACGGGCCTGACTTCCAGCGCCTCCAGTGTTACGACAGCGGCGGTGTGCCCATCAAGCGTGACGAACTCCACTTCGAATGCGAGGCCGTCCGAATATATGTGAACTACCGTTCCCACATCTCCGGCCTCGAGACCCTCACTGGGCACGGCTGTTTTCAAAACGACTCGGTCGTGTTCCTTAATCATAGCAGGGCGTCATTCGGAATGGTCACCCGGACTTCGGTGTTCGTTTTCTCGACCGTAATCATACCAAAACGGTAATCCCCGGCCTCATCCTAAGCAAGAACGAGAAATTCCCCCCAATGACGCCCAGAGCCGAATGTACGCCGCGTGCCCGGCCGCGTGCCCGGCCGCGTGCCTCCACGCGGCGTTTCCTAACGCTGAATAGGGTTGCCCGTCCAAACCCCGTCCTTTCGTTGATTTTTTCCATCGTCAAAAAAACTTGTAAGAAACCTTTCCCCCTTTGCGATGAAGAGGATGAAGGCTGTTCGAGTGAACGAACAGACCAACGACGGAAGAATCCGCCGACACTCTGAACCGCCTTCAAAAACAAAATCAAAAAAATGAAAACTCTGACCAAAATGATCATCGCCTCCGCACTCCTGACCCTCACCGCGACAGCTCAATCCGAAACGGTAAGCGGCCACTTTCGGAGCAATGGCACGTACGTTGCGCCCTATTACCGCACCCCCGCCAACGGAACTCCCTACGACAACCTCAGCTATCGCGGCTATCCGTCCCAACAACCAGGATATGTTTCACCACGCAGTTTCGACTCGGATTCCTGCATCACAATACCGAAGGTTCCTTTTCTCGGAAGCGGGTTTCAAACCATGCCGAGCCTCAGCCAAAGCTACAGCGCTCTCACCTATTGAAAACTTTCCTGCGCTTACCGAAGACCTCGGATAACCTCGAACGATGCAATTTCTGAAACCGAGACGTCGCAAGGCATGAATACGCAAACTGAACTTCGCAGCGTCCCGTTCAAATCAAAATTTGAGCGGGATGAAACTAAACTTTGGCGTTTTATGGACCTTCCAAAAGTGTTGGATCTGTTATTGGAAAAACGGCTTACTTTGGCACGGCTCAAGAAGCATATTGAATCCGATCCATTTGAATGCAGCGCGGCCCAGATTTACAAGGACTTAACAGTTGCGGACATAGAGGAGAGACTAGACGCGAGTCCGGAAACTCTTGCCGCACGTCCGTTTAGGGCACGGGGCGACGACGATTGGGAAAATCCAATGATCCGGTGCGGCATCGCGCTGGCGGGAGCAAACCACGCCTCCGGGATTACGAACGCCGTCGCGGAGGACGGACTCCTGACGGGTTTGGAGGCGTCCCAACTGAACCTGCAAGGAACCGAACTTGTCATCCTCAGCGCCTGCCAAACCGGCGTCGGCGACATCAAGATTGGCGAAGGAGTCATGTCATTGCGCCGCGCCTTTCGAATCGCCGGAGCCGAAACTGTCCTCGCAAGCCACTGGCCGGTCAGTGACAAGGCAACGAAGGTATTAATGACCGAATTCATCCGCCGCTGGAATTCCGGTGAGCCACGCGGAAAAGCCTGGAGGGAAGCCCAATTAAGCCTTCTCAACTCCAAAGAATTTTCAAATCCTTATTTCTGGGCATCCTTTACTCTCACCGGACAGTGGCGTTGATGTATTAGCACGAATTAACACAGCGATATGAACACAATCGAAGTAGTCTTGAATCGCACCGATACAGAGAGACTAATCGAGGCTTCGCGCCCCCTGCCGGGCTTCTGCTTGATGGTCGATATCATCGAGTCGACCAAATTGAAGGACCAGGTGACCAAAAAGTGGATCACCGATTTAGCCTTCACATTCCACTGGATAAGATCTCGAATCCCTGCCGAAGCCAGGCAATTGAAGATTGTCGGTGACATGATGATGTTCTGGCTGCCCTACGATTCCTTGATTACGAGTGATTACACGATCGCCTCTTTTTTTCAGAGCTTGATTGAGATGTTCGAC